>NZ_JBIWPA010000019.1:0-58571 GCF_044768035.1 Kitasatospora sp. NPDC101176 | reverse complement strand
CCCCGGGGGGCGGGGGGGGGGCCCGCGGGGGGGGGGGGGGGGGGGGGGGCGGGGGGCCCCCCGCGGGGGGGGGGCCGGGGGGGGGGCGGGGGGGTCCCCCCCCCCCCCCGCCCCCCCGGCCGCGCGCCGTCAGAGCGAGGCCGCCGCCGCGGCGATGTCCGCCGCGTAGGTGCTCACCTGGGTGTAGATCCCCGGGTAGCCCGCCCGGGCGCAGCCGTTGCCCCAGCTGACGATGCCGACCTGGACCCAGCGCCCGGCCGCGTCCCGGCGCACCATCGGGCCGCCGGAGTCGCCCTGGCAGGTGTCCACGCCGCCCTTGGCGACGTACCCGGCGCACAGCGAGGCCCCGGTGTTCAGGCCCGGGTAGGCCTGGGCGCAGGTGGCGTCGTCGACGAACGGCACGGTGGCCTTGAGCAGGTACCGCTGCTGCGACCCGCCCTCGGTCGCCGCGCCCCAGCCCATGATGGTGAAGGTGCCGTTGTCGTAGGCGGTCGAGGTGGCGATCGGCAGCGTGCTCACCGAACCGCCGGTGACGGGCGAGGCCAGCTTGATCAGGGCCCAGTCGTCGCCGTTCTCGGCGCCGGTGAAGGCGGGCGACTGGTAGACGTACGTGGAGCGCACCTTGACGGCGCCGCTGCCGCGCAGGTCGACGACGCCGGCCGTCGCGGTGATGCTCGAGTCGCTGCCGGTGCCGTCGACGCAGTGGGCGGCGGTGAGCACGACCTGCGGGGTGTAGAGCGCGCCGCCGCAGCCCATCGAGAGCCGCACCACGAACGGGAACTCGCCCTGCGACGCCCGGGTGCCGCCGACGACGCTCGGCGAGGGCGTGGGGGAGGGCGCGGGCGCGGCCGCGGCGGGCAGCACCGATGCGCCGACCCCGAGTATCGCGGCCGTGAACAGGGTGAGGATTCTGCCGAACTGACGCTTCATCAGGTTCCTCCAAGACAGGTCGGGGAGCACGAGGGTCGCCCGGCCGGCGGCGCGGCAGGAGGGGGTGGGGCCTGCCGGTCCGATCTGGCAGGAACACGGCAATGCGGGGTTCCGGGCCGGGAAGCCCTAAGGTGATCGCCCATGCGAGATCTTGCGGCGGGGATGAAGTACCTGGTCGGGGGCCAGAAGTGGGTCGGCCGGCACGGCCGGTGGTGGGGGATCGGGATGATTCCCGCCCTGCTCGCACTGGTCGGGTACGCCGTCGCGCTCGTCCTCCTCGGCGCCTGGTCCACGGACCTGGCCGCCTGGGCCACCCCGTTCGCCGACCACTGGGGATCCCCCTGGCAGACGCTGCTGCGCGACGCGCTGGCGGCCGTCGTCTTCGGCGGCGGGCTGCTGCTCTCCCTGCTGACCTTCACCGCCGTCACCCTGCTGGTCGGCCAGCCCTTCTACGAGGCGCTCTGCGCCGCGGTCGACGAGTCCGAGGGCGGCGCACCCACGCCGCCCGAGGTCCCGCTCTGGCGCGAGCTGGTCACCGCGGTGGCGGACAGCGTGACCGTGCTGCTCCGGGTCGCGGCGTTCGGCGTGGTGCTGTTCGCCTGCGGGTTCATCCCGGTGGTGGGCCAGACGGTGGTGCCCGCCCTCGGCTTCCTGGTGTCGGGCTTCTTCCTGACCGTCGAGCTGACGGCCGTCGCCCTGCAGCGGCGCGGCGTCCCGCAGCGCGAGCGGATCCGGCTGCTGCGCGCCCGGCTCGGGCTGGCGCTGGGCTTCGGCACCCCGCTGATCCTGGCCTTCCTGGTCCCGCTGGTGACGGTGCTCGCCATGCCGGGGGCGGTCGCGGGCGCCACCCTGCTGGCACGGGACCTCGTCCCGGCGGAGCCGGCCCCGGCGGACGGGGAGGGCGAGGAGCACGGCCCGGCCGCGCCGGCCGCCCAGGCCGCACCGCCCGCCCCGGCCGAGCGGCCGCAGCCCGTCCCCGGGAACCCGTACGCGGGTTCCTGAACCTGCGACCGCCCGGGCGCCGGGGGCGGGCCCCCGAACCGGTGACCGCCCGGTCACCCTGCGCCCACCTCGGCCCGTCGCCCGTGTGAAGCCGCCCACAGGCGTTCCGCCGTCTACTGCCCCCGATAGTGGACACCCCCGGACGCGACGGTGCGTGACCGCCCGTACCGGGGCGGCACCCCGTCCTCCGGGGTCCGGGTGACCCCGAAGAACGCAGGCCACCGCCCCTGCCGCCCTCGCGATCCGTCGCCGGGGGCCACCCCGGGCAACGAATTTCATAAATCGGGCAAATCGCCCACGTGCCTCGGCCGCTCACCGTCACGGCCGCCCGGCGGCCACGATCCACCGTAGTAGCCCACGGCTTTGCCACCCACCGTCGACCCTGCCAAGAATGGCCCGTCGCCAGGCAGCGCGGCCGGCCCGACCGCCGCGCAGCCCGCCCGCCCCGCCAGTTCCGCCGGGGCGCCACGGCCGTCCCGGACGGCCGCGCGGGCCCCGCTCATCCGGGCGCCCGTGCGATGCCCCGCGCCCAGTGCCACCGGCACGGCCCCCGACGGAAGAGGATCTCGCCCGCATGCAGCTCAGCCATGCCCGCCGCAACTCGCTGATCACCGGTGTCGCCACCCTCGTCGTGGCGAGCGCCGCCACCGCCTCCCTCGCCATCCCGCAGGTCGGCGACAAGGCCGAGGCCGCCGCCCCGGTGGCCGCGGTCTCGGTGGACGGCAAGCCGGTCACCGACCAGGCCGAGGCGGGCACCGCTGCCGCCGCCCAGGCCCAGCAGGCCCAGGCCGCCCAGGCGCAGGCCGACGCGGACGCCGCCCAGACCGCCCAGGCCCAGGCCGCCGCCCGGGCGCAGGCCGAGGCCGAGGCGAAGGCCCAGGCGGACGCCAAGGCCAAGGCCGACGCCGACGCGGCCGCCTCCCGCTCCCAGCAGCGCCAGAACCTTTCCGGCTACTCCGGCACCCCGCAGCAGATCGCCGCGCAGATCGTCCCGGCCGGCCAGCTCCAGTGCTTCAGCAACATCGTGTTCCGCGAGAGCAGCTGGAACCCGCTCGCCGTCAACGCCTCCTCCGGCGCCTACGGCCTGGTCCAGGCCCTGCCCGGCTCCAAGATGGCCTCGGCCGGCTCCGACTGGCGCACCAACCCGGCCACCCAGATCAAGTGGGGCCTGGACTACATGAACTCCCGCTACGGCAGCCCCTGCGGCGCCTGGTCGTTCTGGCAGAAGCACCACTGGTACTGATCGCCCCCCGGCGCCGGGCACCCCCGGCACCGAGCACCCCCGGGCCCGCGTCGCACCCGCGTCGCGGGCCCCGCGGCACTCCCGGCCTGACGTGGAGGCACCCGGACGCCTGACGTGGACGCGTCCGGAAGGCCACGTGAAGATATGGCGCACGGGCGTACGTTTTGCCATGCAATGCGATGAATCACGGACCGTCAGGGCTTTGCCACGGTTCGCCTGCCCTCTTACGCTCCGGCGTCATGCCCTCACCCTTGATCAGCGTCGTGGTGCCCGCCTACGACCAGCACAAACAGCTCGCCGACTGCCTGGACTCGCTGCTCGCGCAGTCCCTGCGCGACCTGGAGGTGATCGTCGTCGCCGACCGCTCGCCCGACAGCGCGGTCGAGCTCGCCGACGCGTACGCGGCCCGGCACCCGCGGCTCTCGGTGCTGCACCTCAACGCGGCGGTCGGGGTCGGGGTGAGCCGGAACGCAGGGGCGGCGCGGGCGGCCGGCGACTACCTGCTGTTCCTCGACGCCGACCACCTGCTGCCCAGGGACGCGCTGCAGACCCTCGCCGACCGGCTCCAGCAGACCGGCCCCGTCGACCTCCTGCTGTTCGGCCACTCCCGCCGGCACAAGGACCGCGACTGGCCCGGCGGCGCCGAGGCCCTGCTGGCCGAGGCCGGCCCGGACGTGTTCGCGCCCTTCGACCAGCCGGCGCTGTTCGGCGCGCCGCCGCTGGTCTGGGACCGGCTGATCCGCCGCGGCCACTGGGAGGACCTCCGGCTGGCCTTCCCCGACGGCCGCTACGAGGAGATCCCGGTGGTGCACGCCGCACTGCTCGGTGCCCGCAAGGTCGCCGTGCTGCCGCGCGAGTGCGTCCAGCTGCGCCGCCGCGAGACCGTCCACCCCACCGGCTCCCCCGGCAGCAGCGTCTTCGACCTCTTCGACCAGTACGAGCACAGCTTCGCGCTGCTGGAGGACCAGCCGCACCTGTACGCGGTGCGGGACGCCCTGTTCGTCCGGATGATCCGGCACTACCTGTTCGTCTTCGACCTCGCCGGCTGCGTCACCCGCGCCGAGCGGCCGCAGTTCTTCCACCGGGCCGCCGAGCACCACCGCCGCTTCCAGCCGCCCGGCCACCGCCGCCCGGGCGGCCGCGAGGGCATCAAGTTCTCGCTGCTGGCCGGCGGCGCCTACCCGGCGTTCGAGGTGGCCAAGCTCTCCCACATCGCCCGCGGCACGCTCACCGGCTCCGGCCGCCGCTCCTGACCCGGCCACCGGGGCCGGCGCCGGGGCAGCCGGGCCCGGGACGGCCGGGCCCGGGACGGGCAGGCCCGGACGCGGCCGGGCCCGGACGCCGGCGGGCTCAGACGTGGGCGGTGCCGCCGTCCGCGGCCATCGCGGCGGCGATCCGGTGGGCGTTCGCGGCCCACATCCGCTCCGGGAGCGGCGGCAGCACGTCCATCCAGAGCGAGAGCGTCGAGCCGCGCAGCTGCAGCAGTCCCTCGGGGCGGGCGATCAGCCACAGGTGCAGGTGCGCGGCGCCGTCGCCCCAGCGGTTGACGTGCACCCGGGCGACCCCGTCCAGCGAGCGCAGGGCCCGTTCGACCCGCTGGAGCAGCGGGCCCAGCTGCGCCGCCTGCTCGGCGGGCAGGTCGAACAGGTCGTGATGGGCGCGCGGCCACAGCAGCACCACGGCGGGCAGCCCGGAGGGCGACTCGGTGGTGCCCAGCCGCCAGTGCTCGTCCGTCCAGAGGAACTCCGAGTCCGGGCGGGCGCACTCGCGGCAGGTCTCCGGCCCCTCCTCGCCGTGCCGGGGCGGCTCGGGCCGTTCCGGCGCCGCCAGGGTGCGGACCTGCAGCTCGCCCTCGAACGGGAAGATGTCCCAGGTCTGCGCGCCGTCCACCGGCAGCGGCGGGCGCTCGCCGATCGGCAGCCGGGCGAGGTACTCGTCGGCGCCGGAGCCGCCGCCCGCGGGTTCGGTGATCATGGCCGCCGAGCCTGCCACATGACACCCCGTCGGCGGAAGGCCGGGGTGGCCGGTGTCCCTGCGGCCGCGCGGCTGCCATGATCGGCGGAGCCGTCGCCGCACCCGCCCGGGAGGTCCCTGGTGAGCCGTCCGTCCACCGCCCCCGGGGCGGAGCTGGCCCGCGAGCTGGCCGCCGTCCTGCGCGGCGAGGTCCGCTTCGGCGCCGCCGAACGGACCGTCTACAGCCACGACGCCTCGAACTACCGGCACCTGCCGCTCGGCGTGGTCAAACCCGCCGATCTCGACGACGTCCGCACCGCCCTCGCGCTCTGCCGCCGCCACGGCGTGCCGGTGGTGCCGCGCGGCGCGGGCACCAGCATCGGCGGGCAGGCGATCGGGCCGGGCGCGGTCGTACTGGACTTCCGCCGCCACCTCGGCGCGGTGCTCGACGTCGACCCGGACGCCCGCACCGCGCGCGTCCAGCCGGGCACCGTCCTGGACGACCTGCAGCGCGCCGCCCGGCCGCACGGGCTGCGCTTCGGCCCCGACCCGTCCACGCACAGCCGCTGCACCCTCGGCGGCATGATCGGCAACGACTCCTGCGGCGCGCACTCGCTCGCCTGGGGACGCACCGCGGACAACGTCGAACGGCTGGACCTGCTCCTCGCGGACGGCACCGAGCTGAGCGTCGGCGGCCCGCTCGGCCCACGGGAGCGCGCCGCACTGCGCGAGCTGCCCGGGCGGGCCGGCGAACTCCACCGGGAGCTCCAGGACTTCACCGACGCCAACCTCGCCACCATCCGCCGGGGGATGCCCGAGCTGCCCCGCCGCACCTCCGGGTACCCGCTCGACGCCCTGCTGCCCGAACGCGGCCACGACCTGGCCCGCGCGCTCACCGGCACCGAGGGCACCTGCGCACTGCTGCTCGGCGCCACCGTCAGGTTGGTCGAGGAGCCGCCCGCCCGTGCCCTCGTGGTGGCCGGCTACCCCGACGAGGGGGCCGCCGCCGACGCCGTCCCCGCACTGCTGCCGCTCGGCCCGCTGACCGCCGAGGGCATGTCCGCCGACCTGATCGCCGCACTGCTCGCCGCCGGCCCCCGGCCGCCCGCCCTGGACCGGCTACCCGCCGGCGAGTGCTGGCTGTTCCTGGAGACCGGCGGCGACACCCCGGTCGAGGCCTACCGGGCCGCCCGCCGGCTCGCCGACGCGGTGCGCCGCGAACGCACCGCCGCCGTCGCCCTGGTCACCGACCCCGTCGAACAGCGCCAGCTCTGGGCCGTCCGGGAGGCCGGCGCCGGCATCGTCACCCGGCTGCCCGGCGGCGGCGAGGCCTGGCCCGGCTGGGAGGACTCCGCCGTCCCGCCCGAACGGCTCGGCGACTACCTGCGCGGGCTGCGCGCCCTGCTCCGCCGGCACGGCCTGCGCGGCGTCCCGTACGGGCACTTCGGCGACGGCTGCGTGCACCTGCGGATCGACTTCCCGCTCACCGAACCGACCGGCGTCCTGGTCTTCCGCGAGTTCCTGGAGCAGGCCGCCGACCTCGCGGTCTCCTTCGGCGGCTCGCTCTCCGGCGAGCACGGCGACGGCCAGGCCCGCGCCGAACTGCTGCCCCGGATGTACCCGCCCAGGATCATCGACCTGTTCCGCGCGTTCAAACGGATCTGGGACCCGGAGAACCTGCTCAACCCGGGCGCCCTGGTCGACCCGCGGCCGCTCGACGCCGACCTGCGCTTCGTCGCCGCCCCGCACCGCCCGCTCCCCCTCGCCCTCCCGTACGAGCAGGACGGCGGCAGCCTCACCACCGCCGTGCACCGCTGCGTCGGCGTCGCCAAGTGCGTGGACCCGACCACCGGCGTCATGTGCCCCAGCTACATGGCCACCGGCGAGGAGCGGCACTCCACCCGCGGCCGGGCCCGGCTGCTCGCCGAACTCCTGCGCGGCACCGAGCGGGCGGACGCGGCGATCCGCGACGGCTGGCGCTCCGCCGAGGTCCGCGAGGCACTCGACCTCTGCCTCGGCTGCAAGGGCTGCGCGAGCGACTGCCCGGTCCACGTCGACATGGCGACCTACCGGACGGAGTTCCTGTACCAGCACTACCGGCACCGGCCGCGCCCGCTCGCCCACTACTCCATGGGGTGGCTGCCGCTCTGGCTGCGGGCCGCCGCTCTCGCCCCCGGCGCCGCCAACACCCTCGCCCGCTCCCCCGTCGCCGGAGCGCTCAAGCGGCTCGCCGGGATCGACCGGCGCCGGGTGCTGCCCGTCCTCCCGCCGGAGACCTTCACCCGCTGGTACCGCCGCCACCGCGCCGCCCACCCGGCCCCGGCCGGCGCCCGGCCCGTGCTGCTCTGGCCCGACACCTTCTCCGACCACCTGCAGCCGGGCGTGGCACGCTCCGCCGTCGAGGTGCTGGAGCACCTCGGCTTCGACGTCCGGCTGCCCGCCGGCCCGGTCTGCTGCGGGCTCACCTGGTACTCCACCGGCCAGCTCGGCACCGCCCGCCGGGTGCTGCGGCGCAGCCTGCGGGCCCTAGACGCCGCCGGGCTGCCCGCCGACACCCCGGTGGTCGGCCTGGACCCGAGCTGCACCGCCACCCTGCGCGAGGACCTGCCCCGACTGCTCGGCCCGGACGGCCGGCCGCTCGCCGGACGCACCCGCACCTTCGCCGAGTTCCTCGACGAACACGCCCCCGACGCCCCGCTCCCCCGCGTCCCGCTGGAGGCCGTCACCCAGACCCACTGCCACCAGCACGCCGTCCTCGGCAGCGCCGCCGACCGCCGGGTCGAGGCCCGGCTCGGCCTGCACAACCGCGTGCTGGACTCCGGCTGCTGCGGCCTGGCCGGTAACTTCGGCTTCGAACAGGGCCACTTCGAGGTGTCCGAGGCGATCGCCGAACGCGTCCTGCTCCCCGAGCTGCGGGCCGCCGGCCCCGACACGGTGGTACTGGCGGACGGCTTCAGCTGCCGCACCCAGATCGCCCAGCTCGCCCAGGGCCGGCAGGCCCTGCACCTGGCCGAGCTGATCGCCCGGGCCCTGCGGGAGCAGACCGGCGGGGCGCCGCGCTGACCGCGCACGCGCAGAGGCCTGACACGGCGCCACCGGGCTTGCCACAATGGCGGGATGACCCTCACCACCGCCGAGGCGGACAAGATCGTGGCCGACAACTTCGCCCCCTGGGTCCAGGCCCTCGGACTGTCGGTCGCCGGCGCCGGGGAACGGCACGCCGTGCTGCGGCTGCCCTGGTCCGAGCAGCTCGCGCGGGAGGGCGGCGGGATGTCCGGTCAGGCGCTGATGGCCGCCGCGGACACGGCGAGCGTGATCGCGGTGTCGGCGGCCCGCGGCGGCTTCGGTCCGATGACCACCGTCCAGCAGTCCACCACCTTCCAGCGCGCCGTCACCGGGCAGGACGTCCTGGTCCACGCCCGGGTGACCAAACTCGGCCGGCGGATCGCCTTCCTGGACGTCACCCTCACCGCCGAGGGCGCCGAGGAGCCGGCCGCGCACGCCACCGCGGTGTACGCCCTGGCCTGAGCGGCCCGGCCCCGGTCACGGGCCGGGCCGGGCCGCGCCCTGGCCGGTTCAGCCCTGGGACAGCTGCGACACCACCGGCGGCTCCTCCGCGCAGACCGCCGAGACGAACTCCGCCACCCGGGCCTGCGGCATCCCCCGGGCGATGTCGGCCTCACTGATCATGCCGACCAGCTTGTGCTCCGGGTGGTTGATCACCGGCAGCCGGCGCACCCGGTACTGCTCCATCACCCGCAGCACCTGCTCGGTGTCCTCGTCCGCCTCCACCGTCATCGGCCGGCCCATGGCCAGCTCGCCGGCCGTCACCTGCTCCGGGTCGCGGCCCTCCGCGATGCAGCGCAGCACGATGTCGCGGTCGGTCACGATCCCCAGCAGCTTGTCCTTCTCCCCGCAGATGGGCAGGGCACCGACGTCCCGTTCCCGCATGATCCGGGCGGCGGCGGCGAGCGTCTCGTGCTCGCGGATGCACTCCGCGCCCGGGTGCATGATGTCGCTGGCTCTGGTCATGGTCCGCCTCCTGGCTGGCTTCCAGCCCCTCGTCCATCGTGGTCCCGGCCCGCGACGGACGCCACCGGGCACCGGTCAGACCCGCGCGTCCGGATCCCCGTGCCCGTCCGGGGACTCCGCGTCCTCCAGCGGCGAGTGCTCCAACAGCTCCTCCAGCGGCGGCAGTTCGTGACGCTCGGGCTCCGGTTCGAGCTTCCCGCCGAGGCCCGCGTCCGGCCCCAGGTCGCGCTCCTCGGCGACCTCCTCCGCCGCCTTCGCCCCGGCCGCGGCCGCGGCGGCCGACAGCACCGCCAGCTGCTGGCTCTCCGCGGCGCTGTCCAGGAAGCGCAGCAGCTCCACCGGGAACGGCAGCACCAGCGTCGAGTTCTTCTCCGCCGCCACCTCCACCACGGTCTGCAGCAGACGCAGTTGCAGCGCCGCCGGGGTCTCGCTCATCACCGCCGCCGCCTCCGACAGCCTGGCCGAGGCCTGGAACTCGCCGTCGGCGGTGATGATCCGGGCCCGCCGCTCGCGCTCGGCCTCCGCCTGCCGGGCGATCGAGCGCTTCATCGACTCCGGCAGGGCGACGTCCTTGATCTCCACCCGGTCGATCTGGATGCCCCACCCGAGCGCAGGGCTGTCGATCATCAACTCCAACCCCTGGTTGATCGGCTCGCGGTTGGCCAGCAGGTCGTCCAGCTCGCTCTTGCCGATGATCGACCGCAGCGAGGTCTGCGCGACCTGGGAGATCGCGAAGTTGTAGTCCTGCACGTTGACGGTCGCCTTCACCGGGTCCTCGACCCGGAAGTAGACCACCGCGTCCACCCGGACGGTCACGTTGTCCCGGGTGATGCCCTCCTGCGCCGGGATCGGCATCGTCACGATCTGCACGTTCACCTTGCGCAGCCGGTCCGCGATCGGCATCAGCGCCACCAGCCCGGGCTCCCGGACCTCCCGGCGCACCTTGCCGAACCGGAACACCACACCCTTCTGGAACTGCTGGACGACGCGGATGCTGAACGCAGCCCAGATCGCCCCCAGCCCCACCAGCCCCCCGATCGCCCCCAGCACCGCATCGACGATCATCGCGGCCTCCTCGCGGCTCCGCGGCCTCCTCGCGCCGGCCCGCCCGGCCCGGCCGGAGGCCGCCGGAGCAGCTGGTTCCACGCTACGCCTGCCCGGTCACGGCCGGAACGAACCTCCGCCCCGGCCCCACTCCCTAGGATCCTGTCCATGCCGCAGTCCCCCGCCGACGACCCCGGCCACCCCCGGCACCCCGCCGAGGCGGCCGCCCGCGCCGCCGACCTCACCGTGCTGGACCGCGTCGTCACCGACTGCCGGGCCTGCCCGCGCCTGGTCGCCTGGCGCGAGGAGACCGCCCGCACCAAACGCCGCGCCTACCAGGACTGGGACTACTGGGCCCGCCCGATCCCCGGCTTCGGACCGCCCGACGCCCCGCTCCTCCTGGTCGGCCTCGCCCCCGCCGCCCACGGCGCCAACCGCACCGGCCGGATCTTCACCGGAGACCCCTCCGGCGACCTCCTCTACGCCGCCCTCCACGACCTCGGGCTCGCCAACCGCGCCGAGTCCGTCCGGCACGGCGACGGGCTGCGCCTGCACGGCGTCCGGATCACCGACCCGGTCCGCTGCGCCCCGCCCGACAACAAGCCCAGCACCGGCGAGCGCGACACCTGCCGGCCCTGGATCACCCGCGAACTCGAACTGCTGCGCCCCACCGTACGGACGGTCGTCGCACTCGGCGGCTTCGCCTGGCAGGCCCTGCTGCCCGCCCTCGCCGCGGCCGGCTGGCTCGTCCCCCGCCCCCGGCCGGTCTTCGGCCACGCCGCCCACGTCACCCTGCCCGCCGCCGACGGCGGCCCCGCCCTCCAGCTGTTCGGCTGCTACCACGTCAGCCCGCGCAACACGAACACCGGCCGGCTCACCACCCCGATGCTCCGCGCCCTGCTCCGCACGGCCGCCGAGTCCGCCGGGCTCGACCCGCAAGCCCGGGAGCCCTGAGCCCCCGCGGTGCCGACCCCCGTGCGGCACCGCGGGGGCGGCCCTCAGTCGAACCGCCGGGTGGCCGTGATGCCGCCGTCCACCGGGAGCGTCACCCCGGCGACGTACGACGCGCGGTCGCTCAGCAGCCAGGCCGCCGCCTCCGCCACCTCGACGGCCGTCCCCGGGCGCCCGAGCGGGGTGGAGCGGGCCACCAGCCCGGCGAACTCCGGCCCGGCGGCGAAGTAGAGCTCCGTCCCGGGCGTGCGCACGACGCCGGGGGCGACGGCGTTGACCCGGATGCCCTGCGCCGCGCAGTCCGCGGTGGCCGCCTTCACCAGGCCGGTCAGCCCGTGCTTGGCGGCCTGCTGGGCGCCGTCGCCGAAGCCGCCGACCAGCGCGCCCACCCCGGTGTTGAGCACCACCGAGCCGCCGCGGCCGCCCGCGGCCATCGCCCGCAGCTGGGCGCGCAGGCAGAGCCAGCTGCCGCGCAGGTTGAGCGCATGGGTCTCGTCCCACTCCGCCTCGGAGCGTTCGGCGAGCGGGGCCGGCCCCAGCCCGGACCCGGCGTTGTCGAAGGCCGCGTCCAGCCGCCCGTACGTCTCCAGCGCCACCCGGACGGTCCGGTCGGCGCCCTCGGCGGTGGTCAGGTCCGCGGCCACGGCCACCGCCCGGCCGCCCTCGGCCCGCAGTTCGGCGGCCAGCGCCGCCACCTCCGCGCCGGTGCGCGCGGCGAGCACCAGCAGCGCACCCTCCCGGGCGAACAGCCGGGCGGCGGCCGCGCCGATGCCCCGGCCGGCACCGGTGACGATCGTGACCTTGTCCTCGAGGAGTCCCATGCGGCGAGCCTCCCGGCCGCCCGGCCCGGGCACCAGCGGCCGGCTGCTCCCCGGGAGCGGCCTGCAGGGGACAGCCAGGTCCTGGTTAACCGCCGGCGGCTGTGGCAGCGTGGCGCGCATGCCCGAGACCCCGCTCGGCGCGTTCCTGCGCGCCCGCCGTTCCCGGTTGGCGCCCGACGAGGCCGGCCTGCCGACCACGGCCGGGCGGCGGCGGACGCCCGGGCTGCGCCGCGAGGAGGTGGCCGCCCGGGCCGGGATCTCGGCGGACTACTACGCCCGGCTGGAGCAGGGCCGCCAGCGGGTGCCGACCGGCCCGGTCCTGGACGGCATCGCCGCCGCCCTGCAACTGGCCGGACCCGAACGCGCCTACCTGCACCGGCTGGCCGGCCACCACCGCAGGGCGGCGGCCCCCGCCCCGGCCGAGCCGCCGGCCGTGCCCGCCACCACGCTGGCGCTGCTGGACACCCTGGACGCCGCTCCCGCCTTCGTCACCGGCCCCACCTTCGACCTACTGGCCTGGAACCGGCCGGCCGGGCTGCTGATGGCGTGGCCGGAACGGCGGCCGCCGCACGAACGCAACCTGCTGTGGCAGGTCTTCTGCTGCCCGAACGGGGACCGCTCAGGCAACCTGGCCGCGAGCGGCTCGATCGGCGCCGATCTGGTGGCCTCGCTGCGCGCCCACCACGCGGACCGCCCCGGCGACCGGGGGCTCGACACCCTGGTCCGGCGGCTGTCGGCCGACAGCCCGGCCTTCGCCGCCCTGTGGGACCGCCACCGGGCGGGCGCGCCCGGGCCCGGCCGGCTGCACGTCCGCCACCCCGCCCTGGACACCGAGGTCCTCGAGTACACGGTGCTCCCGCTGCCCGAGGAGGGCCGCCACGTCTTCGCCTTCCTCGCCCCTCCGGGCAGCCGGGCCCGGGACGCCTTCGCGGCCGTGCACGCGGACGAGCCCGGGCCGTCGGGGCCCTGAACCGGGCCGGGAACCCGCGGCCCTGCCGTCGGACCGGTGACCGGTGGCCGGAGCACCGCCGGCCGAAGCGGGTCGGTGTCAGCCCGCGCGCGGCGCCGTCAGCCGAAGCGGGCCAGCCGCCGGCGCGAGGCCCTCGCCCACGCCTCCGGCAGCCGGCCCCGGGCGCTCGCCTCCGCCGACAGCTGCCGCCCGTAGAGCGCCCCGTACCCGAAGGGCTCGGTGCTGCTCCCGGCCTGCCGGGCCAGGGCCGCGGCGGCCACCGCCGCGTCCTGGTGCTCGCCGAGCACCTCCTGGACGGCCTTCATCCGCTCCGTGTACCGCTCGGCCGCCGCCCCGACGGCCGGGGCGGCGGTCTCCCCGGCGTAGCGGGCGCGCTTGGCGGCCTTGCGGGCCTCGTGCAGGGCCCGGTCGCGCTCCTCGGCGGGCGCCGACCCGGCGGCGAGGGCCGCCTCGACCCGCCGGCCGGTCCGCCGCTGCTCGCGCCCGGCGATCCGGGCGAGTTCGGGCACCGCCGCGCGTGCGGCCCGGCCCCGCAGCGGGGGGTCGGCGAGGAAGGCGTCGAGGGCGTCGGCGAGGCCCCGGCGGCGCGGGTCGTCGAGCGCGGCGACCACCTCCGGCCGGATCCGCCGGTACTCGGCCCGCCCCCACCGTTCCAGCTCGGCCGCGACCCGCTCGGGCCGGCACTCGGCGGGCAGTTCGCGGGCCTGGGCGGCCAGCCGCTCGACGAGCACCTCGTGGTCCCGCGCCCGGCCGAGGGCGGCCGCCAGCCAGCGCAGTTCGGCGACCAGGTGGTCGGCGGAGCCGGGTGCGAGGAGCCGGCGGAAGGTCCGCAGGGCGCTGCGCAGCCGCCGGCAGGCGACCCGCATCCGGTGCACGGCGTCGGGCCGGTCCGCCCGGACGGCGCCGTCGAGGCCGGCCAGCACCGCCGCCTGGGCCTCGACGCGGGCCAGCAGGACCTGGCCCGCGGTGGCCTGGGAACGGGCCATGCGCGCTCACCCCCTCGCCGGACTCGGGAACGCCTTCCAGGCTACTGAACGCGACGGCCCGGTGCCGGGCCGCACGGGCCGGGCGGGGCCGCCGGGGCGCGGCGGCGCGGGCGGGGCGCGGCGGGGCGGGCGGGGCGGGGCGCGGCGGGCGGGGTCACGGGAGCGGTCCAGGAACCCCGTAAAGCGAGAACGTGCGAGCGGGACGGGCGGAACCGGTCCGTCCCCCGGAAGACCAGTTCGTTCACGCGGCGGGACACTACGCCCCTCCCGCGCGCGCCGAGTGCGCCCCCGGGAACTGGGCTGAAGGGCCCTCAGGTCGGTGAACGGGCGGCCTCCGAGGGGCAACGGGCGCCCGCCGACCGGGTACGCGCCCTCGTGCCGGGTGTAAGCGTCGTGACATACTCCGGGCGTGACGACCTCCACCCGTGCGACCAGGGCCCTACGGGCCGCGGTGTTCACCGCGCTCGCCGTGCCGCTGTCCGCGCTGGGCCAGGTCGTCATCACCGGTCGCCCGCTGCCGCTCACCCTGGTGGCCGCCGCGACCGCCGTCGTCTTCCTGGTCGCGGCCGCACTGGCCGGCGGGGAGCGGCGGCTGCTGCACATCGCCGTCGTGATGGTGCCGGTCGAGCTGCTGCTGAACACGACCTTCAACCTCGGGCAGACCGGCTGTGGGCCGATCCTGTCCGAGCACGTGCCCGCGCGCGGCGTGAACCTGATCGTCTGTGGCGGCGGGTCGGTGGACGGCTCGCTGCTGGGCGGCCCGCTGGGCCACGCCGGGCAGTTGGCGCCGGCGGCGACCCAACTGCTGCTCCTGCTGGCGCACCTGGTGATCGCCCTGGCGGCCGCGGCCTGGCTGCGGCTGGGCGACGCGGCCCTGTCCGGGCTGGTCCGGGCGCTGCGTGCGCTGCGCCAGTCGCTGGGCCGCCCGTTGCGCGCCCTGGTCCTGCTGCTGGTCCCGGCCCCGGCCCGGCCGGTGCTGCGGGTGCCGCTGCCGGTGTCGGACCGCCCGCGGCCGCGCCGCGAGGACGTGGTCCTGAGCCCGGCTCCCCGGCGTGGCCCGCCGGTCCTCGCGCCTGCCTGCTGATCCTCCGTCACCCCGGCCGGTCCCCGGCCCCGGTACGCCCGCAGGCAGTGCGCACGACTCCCGCGTCCATCGATCACGCCGCACCAGGTGCGGCTTCCCGCGCGCCCTCGCGCGCCGCGTACAGGAGTTGACTTCCCATGGCTCAGGCCCCCAGCAAGCAGCAGGCCAAGCGCATCAGTGCCCGTGAGCGCATCCAGGAGGCGCAGCGCGTCGAACAGCTGGCCGCGAAGCGCCGCCAGCGGATCGTGGTGGCCGTCTCGGCCGTCGTCGTGCTGGCCCTCGCGGGCGGTACCGCGCTGGCGATCGGCTCGGCGTCCGGCAAGGACGAGAAGCCGGCCGCGGCCGGTGCGCCCGCGCCGACCGAGCTGGTCGTGCCGGCGAACGCCTCCGGCCCGGACGGCACGGTGATCGCCTACGGCAAGGCCGACGCCCCGCACACCATGGCGGTGTACGAGGACTTCCGCTGCCCGGTGTGCAAGCACTTCGAGGCGGCGAACGGCGAGACGGTCAAGAAGCTGACCGAGGACGGCTCGGTCAAGGTGGAGTTCCACCTGGCGGCCTTCCTGGACAAGAACCTCGGCGGCAAGGGCTCGCGCACGGCGCTGGCCGCGGCCGGGGCCGCGCTGAACGAGGGCGTGGACAAGTTCAAGCAGTTCCACGACGTGCTCTACGCCAACCAGCCCGACGAGCGCGAGGACGGCTTCGGTGACGCCGGCCGCATCCTCGACCTGGCCGGCAAGGTGCCCGGCCTGAAGACAGACGCCTTCGTGAAGGCGGTCACCGACCGCACCTACGCGCCGTGGGCGGCGAAGGTCGCGGACGCGTTCAACGACAGCGGGGTCACCGGCACCCCCACGGTGACGGTGGACGGCAAGCCGATCAGCCTGTTCAGCGGCAAGGCCACCGTCACGCCGGAGCAGTTCACCGCGCAGGTGCGGCAGGCCGCCGGCCTCTGAGGCGAATCTGCCACGCAGGGCACCACCGGCCCGGCCGAACCCCGGTCGGGCCGGCTCCTCCCAGCCACCGGAGTGTGCTGCCACCATGACCGCCGCGACCCCCGTGCACCCGCCCCGCCCCGCCCCCGCCGCCGACCGGGCCCCGGTCGGCGCGGGCCGGGCGTTCTCCCTGCTGCTTTTCCTCGGTTCCCTGGTCGGGCTGGCCGCCTCGGCCGTCCTGACCGTCGACAAGCTCCGCATCCTCGAGAACCCCTCCTACGTCCCCAGTTGCAACCTCAATCCGGTGATCAGCTGCGGCTCGGTGATGCGCACCGAACAGGCGGAGGTCCTCGGCTTCCCCAATCCGCTGCTGGGGCTGGCCGCATTCGGCGCGCTGGCGGCGATCGGAGCGGGGCTGCTGGCCGGTGCCGCGTACCGGCGGTGGTTCTGGCTGGGCCTGCACGCCGGCACCCTGCTGGGCGTGGTGTTCGTGCACTGGCTGGTGGACCAGGCGCTGTACGAGATCGGCGCGCTGTGCCCGTACTGCATGGTGGTGTGGGCGACGGTGGTGACGCTGTTCTGGTACACGACGCTGCACAACCTGCGGACCGGGGTGATCCCGGTCGGCCCCCGGCTGCGGCCGGTGGTGCGGGAGGCCGCGCGCTACCACTGGGTGCTGCCGGTGCTGTGGGCGGCGGTGATCGCGCTGCTGGTCCTCAACCGCTTCTGGTACTACTGGAGCACGCTCCTCTGACGGTGCGCCGCCGGGCGGTGCCCGGTCAGGGCGTGCTCGGGGAACCCTGGCCGAACACCGCCCGGCGGTAGGCGTTGCGCAGGTCGGTGAGCGGCTGGATCCCGCGGTCGTAGTGCACCTTGTTGGTGAGCAGCAGCGCCCAGCGGCCGAGCCTCCGGGAGACCCAGAAGCCGGTGCCGGTGAAGCCGTAGTGGACGAAGGTGCCCTCGGCCGGCTCCGTGCCGGGGGCGTACAGCCAGGACAGGCCGCGGGCGGGCGCGAGGCCCCCGGTCTGCTCGCGCAGCGACTCGGCGATCCAGGGTTCGCCCCAGGGCGGCCCGGCCGGCGGGGCGAGCACCGCGGTGAGGAAGCGGGCGAGGTCGCGGGCGGTGGAGAAGGCCCCGGCGTTTCCCGAGACCCCGCCGAGCAGCCGCGCGGAGGGGTCGTGGACGACGCCGCACAGGTGGGCCCCGGTCCGCTCGTCGTACTCGGTGGGCGCGGTGCGGTCGGCCTCGGCGGGGTCGAGCGGCCCGTACCGGGTGTCGGTCATGCCGAGCGGCCGCCAGACCTGGCGGTCGGCGAGCCGGTCGAGCGGGGCGCCGCCGAGGTCCTCGACGAGGTGGCCGAGCAGCACGGCGGCGCGGTCGGTGTACTCGACGGCCGTCCCGGGCGGGCGGTGCAGTGGGGCGGCGACCACCCCGGCCCGGATCGCCGCGAGGTCGCGTCCGTAGCGCTGCTCGAAGCCGGTGTACGGGAGCATTCCCGCTGTGTGGGCTAGGAGTTGACGTACCGTCACCACGCCGACGGGGTGCCCGGCGGCAGGCGGCCACCACCGGCCGAGGGGCTCGTCGAGCGGGAGCCGGCCGGCCTGCCACAGCGCCCCGGCACAGGGCCAGAGCGCGACGACCTTGGTGAGGCTGGCGAGGTCGTACCGGGTGTCCGGGCCGACCGCGAGCCCGGCGTGCCGGCCCCGGCCGAGCACGCCGTGGGCGCCGCCGCCGATCCGGCCGCGGGCGTCGCCGACGGCCCACACGGCGCCGGCGCCGACGGTGCGGGCGCCGTCGGCGACCAGCCGGTCGAGCTCCCCGCCGGGCGCGGCCAGGTCGGGGAGCCGCTCGGCTCCGGGTGCTCGGTGGCTCATCCGTCCCCCTCGGAGGTGTCGGGGGAGCCTACCCGGCGGGCGGGCGGATCAGGCCGTCGCGAACAGTTCCTTGCCGAGGCAGATGCTCATCGGGTGTTCGCGGTAGATACCGAACTTCCGGATCGCCGCGTACCCCTCGGACTCGTACAGCGCCACGGCCTCCGGCTGCTCGGTACCGGTCTCCAGGATGGCCCGGGTGAGCCCGGCCTCGACGGCGGTCCGCTCCAGGTGGCGCAGCACCGCCCGGGCCAGGCCGCGGCCGCGGGCGGCCGGGATCACGAACATCCGCTTGATCTCCGCGTCACCGTCGCGCACCCCGTCCGGCCCGGCCTGCTTGGCCCGCCAGCCGCCGCAGGCGACCGGCCGGCCCCCCAGGTAGGCGATCAGGAACAGTCCGGACGGCGCCTCGAAGTCCTCGGCGTGCATCACGGTCTCGTCGGGGTCGCCGTAGCGGCGGACGTACTCCTGCTGGACCTCCGCCGAGAGGGCCTGGGCATCGGGGTGGGCGTAGCCGGTGACGCGGAACTCGACGGTGTCCGCCGCCGCGGTGGTGCTCTTCATGAGGAAAGAGCCTACGGCGGGGAGTCAGCGGGCCTCGAACCGGGCGACCAGGTCGTCCTTGCCGAACATCCGGGCGGTGTCGAGCGCGTTCGGAGTGCCGGCGGCCGGGTCGGCACCGCCGGCGAGCAGGACGGTCAGCACGTCCTCGGCGCCCTTGAAGACGGCGCCGGCGAGCGGGGTCTGGCCGCGGTCGTTGGCGAGGTTCGGGTCGGCGCCGCGCTGCAGCAGGGCTTCCACGGTGGCGGCGTGGCCGTGGTAGGCGGCGAGCATCAGCAGGGTGTCGCCGCGGTCGTTGGTGAGGTCGGCGGGCGCGCCGGCGTCGACGTAGGCGGCCAGGGTGTCGGTCTCGCCGGCCCGGGCCGCGTCGAAGAGCTTCCCGGCGAGCGCGATCACCTCGGCGTCGGGGGCGTCGGCGGGCTGCTGGTGGGCGTCGGTCATGGCGGCGGCCTTTCCGGTCTGCGGGTGGAGGGTGCTGCGCGTACCGCACCGTAGCGGCCGGGCGGCGGCGCGGGCCAGCGTGCGTCCGGATTCCGGACGGCGCCCGGCCGGTGCGACACGTGTGCCGGAACGCTCCGGGGCCGTTCGGGCGAACTTCCCCGACCGCCGGGAAACCCCCGCCCCCCGCGGCGGGAATGCCTCGCCGCGCCGAAACGGCGCGGATACGGCCCCACCCGGGCCGGTTCGCATACCTCCGTCCGGACTCCAGGACGGTATCGGGGCGGAAAACCACCCATTTGCCCCGTTCCATCATCTATTACTTTTTGTCACGATTAAGGCACTTTCCGTGACACCGTCCCTGTCCCCCTCCCCGAGGAGCAGAGCGTGATCCTCTCGATTTCCGGCATCGTCCTGTTCGGCACCATCGCCTTCCTGTTCTTCCGCAGGGACGGACTAAAGGTCTCCCACGCCATCGTCTGCGCCCTCCTCGGCTTCTACATCGCCGGCTCCTCGATCGCCCCGAGCATCACCGCGGGCGGCGCCAGCCTGGCGAGCCTGCTCGGCGGCCTGAGGTTCTAGGGCGCGTCACTCCCCTGTACGGGCCCGGGCGCGGATCCCACCGCCCCGGGCCCCGTCGTACCACCGGCCCCGCCCCCGCCACCCCACCCGTCCCACCCGCCCGGGGAGTCAAGGAATGCCGCTCAACCGCCACCTCAGCAAGGGTCGCGAGATCGCCCGGACCGCCGGGGACCACGCCTCCGACATGTTCGCCCCGCTCTCCGTGATCGGCCGCGGACTGCGCCACCACGCCGGCTGGACCAAGGACCGCTGGCAGACCACCCCCAAGGAGCGCCGCGGCCCGACGCTGTTCCTGGTCGCCGCCATGGCGGTCGGCGTCTACCTGCTGCCGCACGGCCTGCTGTTCGCGCTGATCGCCCTGATGGCCAGCGCCGCCTGGGCCGGCCGGGCCCCCAAGGCGGCCCCGGCACCGGCCGCCCCGGACGTCGCCGACGTCAAGCTCGGCGCGCTCTACGCGGCGCTCACCCCCTACCTGTGCGGCCCCGAGGACGCCAACCCGCTGTACCACTTCGAGGGCAGCTACAAGGACGCCTTCGGCTCCTGGGAGTTCGACGCCGAGGGCCGGCTCTCCCGGCTGGAGCTGGGCTACCCGGCGTACTTCACCGACACCGAGCCCACCGCCCGGGCCCGGATCGAGCAGGTCGTCCAGGGCAAGGCCGGCCGGGCCCGGGAGTACCGCTTCGACTGGGACGAGGAGTCCAACCGGCTGCGGATCGCCGCGCTCACCCCGCTGCCCACCGACATCGTCGCCCAGCGCTTCGTGGCCGCCCCCGGCGAGATCGTGCTCGGCTTCACCGACGAGGACGGCACCGCCCGCACCATCCCGGTCTCCCGGGGCGGCGCGATCGCCCAGCAGCCGCCGGTGGTCTGGCGCACCGGCCCCCGTTCGGCCGAGCCGCACCTGCTGGCGCTCGGCGTCACCGGCTACGGCACCTCCAGCCTGATCCGCTCCGTCGCCCTCCAGGCCCTGCCCTACGCCGACCTGGTGGTCGTCGACGGCGCGGGCACCGGCGAGCACGCCTGCCTGGTCAACCGGCCCGGCGTGCACACCGTGGAGACCAGCCTGCACGGCGCACTCGCCGCCCTGGAGTGGGCCGCGCAGGAGACCGACCGCCGGCTCGCCGCGCTGAACGCCTCCCGGCACGCCGGCACCGCCCCGCCCGAGGACGTCACCCGGCCACTCTGGCTGCTGCTGGACCACCCGACCGAGCTGAGCGAGCTCGCCCACGCCGAGGGCAGGCCGGACCCGCAGGACCTGCTCGAACTGCCGCTGCGGCACGGCCGCGCCGCCCGGGTCACCGTGGTCATCGCCGACGACCTCGAGGCCCGGGACCGGATCACCCCGACCGTGCGGGCCACCACCCGGGCCCGGGTGGTGCTCGGCCCCGCCGGCCCCGAGCAGGGCCACGCCGCGCTCGGCGCCCCGCTCGACATCGTGCCCGCCGCGCACGCCCCGATCGGCCGCGGCTACGCCCGGATCGGCAACGGCGCACCCGTCCGGCTCCAGGTGCCCACCACCGTCGACCCGCTCGACGACGAGGCCCCGGCCCCGCTGCGGGACGCGGTGATCGCCCTGCTGCCGCACCGCGACACCCGGACCGAGGCCGCCGCCGACCTGCCGCCCCGGCCGGAGCACCCGCCGACGGCCCTGCGGGCCGACGGATCGCCGCTCACCCTCCCGATCACCCTCGGCAAGGACGAACCGATGATCCGTTCCCGTCCGATCTCGTAACCGCCCGGGGACGGGGGCGGCGACGGGCGTCGAATCCCGTCCCGGTACGCTCGTGGTGGAAAGGCCGACCGATCACCAGATGTGAAATAGGTGACACCTGGGGTGATATCCGCGGCCAGATGTGACAAATCGGGCGCCGGTGGGTACAAACAGGGGCGGCACGACAGACGACGCATGTCCCGGGACGGGAATCTTCGTCGGAAGCCGAGCGTTGACCGAACGACGAAGAACAGCGACCACTAGTCCTGTGGGCCATAAGCCCGGGAGGCACGATTCATGAGCGAGCGAGCTCTCCGCGGCACGCGACTCGGGGCCACTAGCTACGAGACCGACCGCGGTATCGATCTGGCTCCCCGCCAGACCGTCGAGTACGCATGTCAGAACGGACACCGATTCGAGGTTCCTTTCTCGGTCGAGGCGGAGATCCCCGCGACCTGGGAATGTCGCTTCTGTGGCCAGGAGGCAGCACTTCTCGACGGCGACGAGCCGGAGGAGAAGAAGGTCAAACCCACGCGCACCCATTGGGACATGCTGATGGAGCGCCGGACGCGCGAGGAGTTGGAGGAGGTGCTGGCCGAACGGCTGGCCGTGCTCCGCTCCGGCGGGATGAACCTCGCGGTGCATCCGCGGGACACCCGCAAGAGCGCCTGATCTCTCTCCCGCCACGGCGGGAGGACGCGAAAAGGGACCCTGGTCACCAGGGTCCCTTTCGCGTTCTCCGGCCCCGCCGGGCGCGGCCGTCCGGGCCGGAGGAGCGGAGGGGGAGGATCAGCCGGCGATCGGCGGGCGGTAGGTGGTGTCCGGGCCCTGCTGGTCCCGCGGCGCCGCACCCGGCTCCACCACCTCGCCCTGGATCACCTTGCCGTCCGGGCGGTGGATGCGCAGCTGCTCCTGCAGCCGCATCGCGTCCGCGAACGGGGCGGACCCGGCGGCGGCGGTGCTGCGCAGGGCCTTGTCGGCCACCCGGCGGCCGGCCGCCCGCCACAGCGCCCTGGTCGGCGGGAAGAGCAGGGTCAGCGCCAGCGCGTCCGACAGGAAGCCCGGGACGATCAGCAGCACGCCGGCCAGCACCGTCATGCTCGTCCCGGTCTGCGGCTGCTGGGACTTCGGGTCCTTGCTCTGCTCGATCGCCGCGGACAGCGCCTTCAGCCCGGCCCGCTTGATCAGCGAGCCGCCGATCAGCGCGCCCGCGACGAGCAGCAGCAGCACGACGAATCCGCCCAGCCACGAGCCCACTTGGACCAGCAGCCAGATCTCCAGCACCAGCCAGGCGGTGATCAGCAACGGCAGCAGCCGGCGGAGCCTTCCGCGCGGGGCCGGACGGGTGGGGGCGGCTTGCTCGGTCACGGTACGGATCCACTCCAGGCGGTGCTCTGCGCGCCGCACGGGAGGTCCGGGCCGGCTACGGCACCACCCGGTCCAACGAATCCGTCGCGGCCGGTGTTCCGGCGGCGGCCCTGCGGCGGCGGCCGACCAGCACGCCCGCGCCGCAGGCCAGCAGGCCCGCGACGGCCAGCGTCCACTCCGGCGCGGCACCCACCCGGTCCGCCACCGTGGTGCCGTCGCGCAGCGGGACCGTCGCCGACAGCTCGGCCGGCGTCAGCTCCTCGGTGCGCTGCTGCACCGTGCCGTCCGGGGAGATCACCGCGCTGATGCCGCTGGTCGCGGCGATCAGCACGGCCCGCCCGTGCTCGACGGCGCGCAGCCGGCTCATCGCGAGCTGCTGCTCCGGCTGGCCGGTCCTGGCGTAGGTCGCGTTGTTGGTCTGGACGACGAGGACCCGGGCGCCGCTGTCCACGGTGTCCCGGACGATCTCGTCGTAGGCGACCTCGAAGCAGATCACGTCGCCGATCCGGGCCGGGCCGAGCTGCATCACGCCGTTGTGGTCGCCGGGGTAGAAGTCCCGGGCGACCCGCTGGAGGCGGGTGATCACCTTCATCAGCTGGGCGCGGAACGGCACGTACTCGCCGAACGGGACGGGGTGCTGCTTGGTGTAGGAGGCGCCCGGGCCGGTCTTCGGGTCCCACACGATGCCCTCGTTCTGGACGTGCTGGGCGTCCGGGCCGTCCACCAGGGTGCCGACCAGGGTGGGCACGCCGACGGTCTTCACCGCCTGGTCGATCCGCTGGTAGGCGAGCGGGTCGCTGAACGGGTCCAGGTCGGAGGAGTTCTCCGGCCAGATCACGATGTCCGGGCGCTCGACCCTGCCGGCCCTGATGTCCGCGGCGAGGCGCTCGGTGGCCACCGCGTGGTTGTTCAGGACCATCATCGGTCGGCCGAGGAAGTCCATGCCCGGGTTGGGCACGTTGCCCTGCACGATGGCGACCTTCACGGTGTCGGCCGCCCCGGTCGGCACCGGCACCAGGTAGCCTGCCAGCAGCGCGGCCACGGCGCCCAGCGCCGCCAGCGCGGCCGCCTTCGGGGCCCGGCCCGGCCCGCGCAGGCGCAGCGCCGCCCAGGCCAGCAGGGCGCCGGAGAGGGCGACCGCGAAGGTCACCAGCGGGGCGCCGCCGAGCGCGGCCAGCGGGGTGTACGGGGTCGCCGTGTTCGCGAAGGCCAGCCGCCCCCACGGGAAGCCGCCGAGCGGCAGCCGGTCCCGGGCCCACTCCTGGGTGATCCACAGGCAGGCCGCCCACAGCGGCCAGGCCGGCAGCCGGGAGGTCAGCGCCAGCCCGCTGCCGAGCACGGCGAGGAACAGCGCCTCCACGACCGACAGGCCGACCGTCGCGTCCCAGCCCACCACCCGCAGCCAGCTGAGCAGCATCAGGAAGAACGGCAGGCCGAAGGCGAAGCCCGTCCAGGCCGCCTGGCGGGCGGTGCGGCCGCGGGTGAGCAGCGAGAGCGCGGCGACGCCCAGCAGCGAGAGCGGCCACAGGTCGAAGGGCGGGAAGGCGAGCGCCAGCAGCAGTCCGGCCAGCGCGGCCAGGCCGGTGCGGGGCAGCCCGGCGCGGACCCGGGCGAGCACGCGGGTGACCCGGCCGGGCGCGGGCGCCGGCTCGGCCGGCTCTGGTGCGGCCCCGGACCGCTCCTGGGTGACGGGCATGGCCACCGGCGCACCATCTTCCTGCGTGTTGCTGTTCGGACGCTGTCCGAAGAAGGTACCCCGGAACGCCAGGGAAGCGTGAGGTCAGGGTGGTGGGCGACCGGCGGCCCAGGGGCGGCCCCGCGCCCCCTGCCCCGGGCCCCGGGCCCGCTGGTCAGCGGGCGGCGTAGCGGATCGGGCCGAGCGGCCACCGGCCTGCGAGCCAGGCGGACACGGCGCGGTGCAGCGGGGCGTCCAGGTGGGCCCGGTCGGCCCGGACCCAGGAACTGACGTTCACGACCGCCGGGTCCTCGCGGTCCCGGCAGACGTAGACGCAGCCGATCACCTCGTCCCGGTCCGGCTCCAGGACGGTGTAGGCGAAGCCGGTCCGGGCGGCGAAGTCGGCCGCGTGCCGGCGCAGGTCGGCGAGGTTCCGTTCGAGGGTCATCCCGGCGACGGGCGGCCAACGGCGGCCGGCGAAGCCGGGGGTGGCCCGGATGTGCGCGATGCCGCCCGTCCAGGCGGCGTGGTCGGAGGCGTTGTGCTGCTCGCCCAGGGGCTCCAGGCGGAAATCCGGGGCGAGCAGCTCGCGCGGGACGGTGAAGTCGGCGGGCACCAGTGGGTCGGTCGTCATACCGGCCAACCTAGGGGCCGGCTTCCGGACCACCGGCCCGGGGGGATTTCAGGCCCGGTGGACGGTGCGGCCGCGGACGACCGTGCGCAGGCAGGCCGGCAGCGGGCGCCCGGGGGTGAGGTCGGGCAGGCCGGGGGTGCCGGAGCGCGGGTCGGTGGACCAGCCGGCCACCCGGGAGTCCGGGGCCTGCACGACCAGCTCGTCGGCGGCCCAGATCGCGTAGCTGGCGACGGCCCCGGGCACGAGCACGCCGTCCTGGTCGCGGCCGATCGCGCGCCAGCCGCCGCGGGTGTGCGCCGTGAAGGCGGCGCGGACGGAGATCCGGTGCTCCGGGGTGCGGTGGAAGGCCGCGGCGCGGACGGTGCCCCAGGGGTCGAGCGGGGTGACCGGCGCGTCCGAGCCGAACGCCAGCGGGACGCCGGCCCGCAGCAGGGCGGCGAACGGGTTGAGCGCGGCGGCCCGCTCGGCGCCGAGGCGCCGGACGTACATGCCCTCCGGGCCGCCCCAGGCGGCGTCGAAGGCGGGCTGGACGGAGGCGGTCAGGCCGAGCTCGGCGAAGGCCGCGATGCTTTTGTCGTCCAGCGCCTCGGCGTGCTCGACCCGGTGGCGCAGGGCCCTGACCCGGGCCGCGCCGACCCGCTCGCCGGCCGCCCGGACGCCGTCGACGACGGCGGCCACGGCCGCGTCGCCGATGGCGTGGAAGCCGGCCTGGATCCCCGCCTCGGTGCAGGCCGCCACGTGGTCGGCGACCTGCTCGGCGGTCAGGTAGGCGGTGCCGGTGTGCTCGGCGTCCGCGTACGGGGTGTGCAGGCAGGCGGTGTGCGAGCCGAGCGCGCCGTCCACGAAGAGGTCTCCGCCGGCACCCACCGCGCCGAGCCGAGCGGCCGTCTCGACGCCGCCCAACTCTCCCCAGTAGCCGAATACTTCGGGACCGTCGCCCTCGGCGGCCAGGGCCAGCAGGGCGCTCAGGTCCGCCTCCGAGGAGATCTCCGGGCCGGCGCATTCGTGCAGCGCGCCGATGCCGAGTTCGGCGGCCCTGGCGAGGGTGGCCCGCTGGGCCCGGCGCCGCTGCGCGGGGGTCAGGTGGGCCAGCGCGGTCTGCCGCACGGCGTGGTGGGCGTCCTCGGTGAGCGGGCCCTCCACCGCGTACCCGGCGCACTCGGCCAGGCCGGTGGTGAGCGCGCGCAGTGCGGTGGTGGCGAGCGCGGAGTGCACGTCGGTGCGGGAGAGGTAGAGCGCGGCGCCGCGGGCGGCCGCGTCGAGTTCGGCGAGCGTGGGCGGGCGGCCCTCGGGCCAGCCGGTCTCGTCCCAGCCGTGGCCGAGCAGCACCCCGCCGGCTTCGCCCCGCTCCTCGACGAAGGCGGTGACGGCGGCGAGGGCGGCGGCCAGCGAGGGGCTGCCGGTGAGGTCGAGGCCGGTGAGCGCCAGGCCGGTGGCGGTGGCGTGCACGTGGGCGTCGACGAAGGCGGGGGTGACCAGGGCGCCGTCCAGCTCGACGATCTCGTCGGCCGTCGCGGCGTACGCCTCGGCGGCGCCGTCGCTGCCGACCCAGGCGACGTGCTCGCCCTCGACGAGCATCGCGGTGGCGAAGGGGTCGGCGGGGCTGTAGACGGCGCCGCCGCGCAGCAGGACGGTTCGTGGGCCGCTCCGGCCCGAGGACGGGCACGGGGGGAGGGTGCGTTCGGTCATGCCGCCAAGTCTGCACCCGCGGGGTTCGCTCTCAGAGCTTCGGGGGTCGGGCCTCGTAGGGGGTGGAGAGCACGACGGTGGTGCGGGTGGAGACGCCGGCCGCGCTGCGGATGCGGGCGAGCAGGTCCTCCAGGTCGCCGGGGGCGCCGACGCGGACCTTGAGGATGTAGTTCTCGTCACCGGCGACGCTGTGGCAGGCCTCGATCTCCGGGAGGCCGGCCAGCCGTTCGGGGGTGTCGTCCGGGGCGCTCGGGTCGAAGGGCTTGACCGAGATGAACGCGGTCAGCGCGAGGTCGACGGAGTCCGGGTCGATGATCGCGGTGTACCCGCGGATCACCCCGCGCTGTTCCAGGCGGCGCACCCGCTGGTGCACCGCCGAGGTGGACAGGCCGGTGGCCTTGCCCAGGTCCGTGTAGCTCATCCGGCCGTCCTCGAGGAGCAGCTGGACGATGCGTTGGTCGAGGTCTTCCACAGTGCGCAAACCTACCCGGTCGGGGCACGGGGGGCGCACGCGGCGTCACGCAACGCCCCGGCCCGGGGCGCGCCCCCGGCTCCCGGTCAAGGGCGCACGGGGGCGATCCGGTGGGCGGCCGGGGCGACGGCGGGTGTCCGCACGGCACATGCCGGGTGAATGTGGCGTCCGATGTGGCCAAGGACACACCCGGTGCATCACGGTGCACCGGACCGCAGGGTTATGAGCCCGGATCACAGGGAAGTGCTGGTTGTGGCCCCGGGCGACCACGCCGGGCCCGATCCGAGGGGGATCCTCATGCCGACTGACCAGCGTGCCCTGGGCGCCGACGAGACCGACGATACGACCGGCCGCGACGACCTCGCGGTCGATCACGACCTCGCGCCGGGCGTCGACCCGGGCGAGGCCGACACCTGGGACATCTTCCGGGTGCACTGCCCCGAGTGCCGCCGCCCGATCGCCCTGGTGGCCGACGAGGAGCGGCTGCCGCAGCACGCGCTGCTGCCGACGGCCTGGAACCCCTTCGCGCCCGCGCTCTGCCCGGGTTCGGGCACGCCGACCGACGACCTGGCCGAGGTGGAGACCCCGGACGACGCCCAACCGACCGGCCTGGCCGCGCTGTTCGCGCTCCCCACCGAACTCGACTGGCGCACCCAGCCGTTCTCGCACGCGGTGGCGCACCGGCCGGTGCGCACCGCCGCCGTCACCCCGGTGATCCCCGAGCAGCGCCGCCGCCTCGTCCGCCGCTGACCCGCCGGGGCCCGGCCCCGGCCCGGACACGCCTCCGGCCGTCACTCCGCACCCTGGAGTGACGGCCGGAGGCCGTTCGGGAGGTCAGCCCCCGCTTCCGCCGGGCCGGCCCCGGTTCGGCGGGCCGGCCGGCGGTTCGGGAGCAGGCCCGCGGCTCGGGGAGGTCAGCCCTTGGCGAGGTCAGCCCTTGGTGAGGTGGCGGCCGATCACCAGGCGCTGGATCTGGTTGGTGCCCTCGACGATCTGCAGCACCTTCGCCTCGCGCATGTAGCGCTCGGCCGGGAAGTCCTGGGTGTAGCCGTAGCCGCCGAGGACCTGGACGGCGTCGGTGGTCACCCGCATCGCGGCGTCGGTGCAGAACAGCTTCGCCATCGCCGCCTCCTTGGAGAACGGCCGGCCCGCGTCCCGCAGTCGGGCGGCGGACAGGTAGAGCGCGCGCCCGGCCTCGATCTGGGTGGCCATGTCGGCGAGCATGAAGGACAGGCCCTGGAAGTCCGCGATCGGGCGGCCGAACTGGCGGCGGGTGCGCGCGTAGTCCACCGCGAGGTCGAGCGCGGCCTGCGCGACGCCGACCGCACAGGCGGCGATGCCGAGGCGGCCGGAGTCGAGCGCGGCCAGGGCGATCTGGAAGCCCTGGCCCTCCTCGCCGATCAGCCGCTCGCGCGGCACCCGGGCGCCGTCGAAGTGCAGCTGCGCGGTGGGCGAGGACTTCATGCCCATCTTGTGCTCCGGCGGCGCGGCCGACAGGCCCTGCACGTCGCCGGGGAGCAGCAGGCAGCTGATGCCCTTGGGGCCCTCGCCGCCGGTGCGCACCAGGGCGCTGTAGAAGTCCGCCTGACCGCCGTGCGTGATCCACGCCTTGGTGCCGTTGACCACGTAGGCGTCGCCGTCGAGGTCGGCGCGGGTGCGCAGCGCGGCGGCGTCCGAGCCGGACTGCGGCTCGGAGAGGCAGTAGGCCCCGAGCTGTTCGCCGGAGAGCATGCCGGGCAGCCACTGCGCGCGCTGCTCCTCGGTGCCGAAGCCGGCCAGCGCGTGGCAGGAGAGGGTGTGCACGCTCACGCCGAGGCCGACGGCGAGCCAGCCGGCCGCGAGCTCCTCCAGCACCTGCAGGTACACCTCGTAGGGCTGCTCGCCGCCGCCGTACTTCTCGTCGTACGGGAGGGAGAGCAGGCCGGCCTCGCCGAGGGTGCGGAAGACCTCCCGCGGGAAGCGCCCGGCGGCCTCGTCCTCGGCAGCGCGGGGCTGCAGCTCCCGCTGGACCAGGTCCCGGGTGAGGCTCAGCAGCTCGCGGGCCTCCTCGCTGGGCAGCTGGCGCTCCACGGCTTTCGCGGGGGACGGGGTCATGGCGGCGGTCGCCTCCTCGATCGGGCGCCGGGACCGTGGTGTGGCGGGTCCGGCGCGGGTGTGGCAGGTCGGCCCGACCGGCACCGGATTGCGGTGAACGGCCGTTCACAGGCGGGGCGCTGCGAAGTATGCCGGAAACCGGCGGCTCCGTCACGATCGGTCTGGTGGAACTGGCCGGAGTGGTTGGCTACGGCACCGTAGGGTTGCCGTTGTGGCTGCTTCCGGAACCCCCGCCTCCGCCGTCCCGCCCGAGTACGGCCCCGCCCTGCGCGCCCTCGCGGCGGAGCTGCGCGCACTGCCGCCGTCCTGCGGCCCGGTGCGGCTGGTCGCGGTGGACGGGCACGCGGGCTCCGGCAAGACCACCTTCGCCGGACGGCTGTCCGCGGCGCTCGACGGGGCGCCGGTGGTCCACCTCGACGACCTGGCCACCCACGCCGAGCCGTTCGGCTGGACGGAGCGGCTGCGCGAGCAGGTGCTGGAACCGCTGGCGGCGGGCCGGGGCGCCGCGTACCGGGTGTACGACTGGACGCTGCGCCGCTTCGACGGGACGGCCCCGGTGCCGGCCGCCCCGGTGGTGCTGGTGGAGGGCGTCGGGGCCGGACGGCGGGCGGTGCGGCCGTGGCTGGCCCGGGTGATCTGGATGGAGCTGGACGCCGGTGCGGCCCGCCTCCGGGGCGAGCGGCGGGACGGTCCGGAACTGGCCGATTTCTGGGCGGACTGGGCCCGGGCCGAATCGGCGCATTTCGCCGCGGACCCGAGCCGCCCGCACGCGGCGACGAGGGTCGACGGGGTGACCGGACGAATCACGCCGGGCACCGTCGGTGAACCTTCAACAAGCCCTTGACCTGCGGTATCGCCAGGACTTAGGTTCTCCTCAGCTGCCGGAACGGGATGTTCCGGCCGCCTCGGACCCGGCGCCCCCGGCTTGTTCCCCCGTGAGTCGGGGGCGCCGTCCGGTCCCCTTCCGAATCCCGCTCCCCCACCGCCGGAACGAGCCCGCACCCGCTCAACGGCCGCGCGCGCGATCGCATTTGACCCCGTGCGGCACCCTTCCGGATCAGCTCCGCCCCGGTACGATTCCTGGCAGGCGCATATGCGCCCGGGGGCATCCGACCACCGGCCCGGCAGCGCGAAGGCGACCGCCACCGAGCCCCGGGCCACACCGCGGGGGGCGTGAGTGACGACGGTGGACAGTTCCGACAGCAACGCGGGCGGCCCGGACCTGCTCGCCGACCGCGCCTGGCTGCGTGCCATGGACGCCTACACGGCCGGCGCGTACGCGCGCGCCGAGGAGGAGTTCCGTGCGGCCGTCCGGCTGGATCCGGGGATGGCCGACGCCTGGCTCGGCCTGCACGCCCTGCGCAGCGACACCTCGGCCGCACTGCTGGCCATGTACCGCAACCAGAAACGGTTCGGCGAACAGCGCCGCCGGCACCGACGCTCACTGAGCTCCTGGTACTGGCTCGGCTGGTGGGTGCAGCCCGTCCTGGAGGACGCCCGCGACCTGGCCCTGGCCCACGCCTCGCACTGGCTGGACGGCCGGCACCTGGCCGAGCTGGACCGCGCGCTGGAGCAGTGCCCGGCCCCCAGCGAGGACCCGTCCGCCCAGTTCCTCTACGCGTGCCGCTCCTACCTGCTGAAGGACTGGGAACAGCTGATCCGGGACACCGACCGGCTGTTGGACGACCCGCTGCTCGGCATCGAGGCCGGCCTGTTCGCCGGCATGGCCCGCGTCCGGCTGGACATGTGCGCCCAGGCCCAGGCCCCGCTGGCCGCCTCGCTGGCCCGCTGCCGCTCGGAGCAGCCGCAGCGCAAGGAGCTGCGGTACTGGCTGGCCCGGGCCTACGAGGGGGCCGGACGCAGTGCCGCCGCACTACCGCTCTACCGGGCGGTGCACCGGGCCGACCCGGTGTTCATGGACACCGCGGCCCGGCTGGCCGCGATCGCGGCGGAGGACGGCCTCGCGGACGGACTCACCGACGGCCTCGCGGACGGCCTGCTGACCGGCGGCCCGCCGGCCGGCGGCAGATCCGCCGGGATCGAGGAACTCGGTCCGGAGGGGGCGGAGTTCCAGGACGGCACGGGGTACGCCGGGGCCGGCGGCTTCGACGACGGCGCCACCGGGTTCACGGGCTTCGCCGACCCGGCCGACCTCGCCGGGGAGTCCGGGGAGTCCGGGGAGTCCGGGGAGTCCGGGTACCCCGACCCGGCCGGGTACCCCGAGGGGGCCACCGCGTACACCGAGGGGCCGGCCTTCACCGGCGGGACGGGCTTCGGGGACGGCCCGCCCCGGAGCGACGGCCCGCCGACGGGCGCCGCACCGCAGGCGGCCGGCGAGCGGTCCGGGGCGCCGGCCGGCTCCGCCGCCCAGGCGCCGCTCCCGGTCCACGCCGAGGCCCAGCCCCGGGCGGCCTCTCCGACGGCCGCCCAACCCGTCGACGAAGAAAACGAGTTGGACGCCGCACTGGCCGAACTCGCGCTGATGGTGGGCCTGGAGCCGGTCAAGCGCCAGGTCCGGGCGCTGTCCGCGCAGCTGCGGATGTCCCGGCTCCGGGCCGCGCAGGGCCTGCCCGTCCAGCCGCCCAAGCGCCACTTCGTCTTCTCCGGGCCCTCCGGCACCGGCAAGACCACCGTGGCCCGGATCCTCGGCCGGGTCTTCCACGCCCTCGGGCTGCTCTCCGGCGACCACCTGGTCGAGGCCCAACGGGCCGACCTGGTGGGCGAGTTCCTCGGACAGACCGCGGTCAAGGCGAACGAGCTGATCGACTCCGCCCTGGACGGCGTGCTGTTCATCGACGAGGCCTACAGCCTCTCCAACTCCGGCTACACCAAGGGCGACGCCTACGGCGACGAGGCGCTCCAGGTGCTGCTGAAGCGCGCCGAGGACAACCGCGACCGGCTGGTGGTGATCCTGGCCGGCTACCCCGAGGGCATGAACCGGCTGCTGGCCACCAACCCCGGCCTCAACTCCCGGTTCACCACCCGGGTGGACTTCCCCAGCTACCGCCCGACCGAACTGACCGCGATCGGCGCGGCCCTGGCCGGCCGGGACGGCGACGGCTGGGACGAGGACGCGGCCGAGGAGCTCGCCAGCATCTGCACCCACGTGGTCCGCGAGGGCTGGATCGACGAACTGGGCAACGGCCGGTTCATCCGCACCCTGTACGAGAAGTCCTGCGCCTACCGCGACCTGCGGCTCTCGCTGCTGCGCGAGCCGCCGGGCCGCGAGGACCTGGCGACCCTGCGGCTGCCCGACCTCGTCCAGGCCTACGGGGAGCTGATCGACGGCCGCGGCTGAGACCGGCTCCGCGCGGCCGGGCCCCGGATCCCGGGGGTGCTACCGGCCCCGGGGCCGAGAGGGGTTCCCCGCGGCCGGGCCCGGCTCCCGGAGCCGGGGCTCAGCCCTGCAGCAGCGCCGCCTCACGCTCCGGGTCCAGCCCGACCTTCGGGCGGTCGGCGCGCTGCGGGGCACCGCCGCCGAGCGACCGCAGCCAGGCCCAGGTGTCCTCGACCGTCTCGGCCACCGGGCGGCAGCGCAGCCCGGCCGCCACCGCCCGCTCCACCGACGCGCCGTGCAGGAAGTCGTACAGCTCCCCGGGCGCCAGCCAGACCGGCAGCTCCCTCCACGGCTCCACCCCGGCCGCCAGGATGCGCTCGGGGTCGGTCCAGCGCAGCCGCGCGTCCGAGCCGGTGGCCCGCACGCAGGCCTCCAGCAGCCCGCCCATCGTGGTGTGCCCGGCCGGGCTGACCACGTTGTAGGCCCCGCCGAGCCGGGCCGCCGCGGCGTCCAGGGTCCAGCTCGCCAGGTCGCGGGCGTCGACGTACTGCAGGGCGAGGTCACGCGGACCGGGGGCGAGCACCGGGCCGCCGCGGGCGATCCGGTTCAGCCACCAGGGCAGCCGGCCGATGTCCTCGTACGGGCCGAGGATCAGCCCGGCCCGGGCGAGCAGGGCGCTCCCGCCGAACTCCGCCTCCAGGGCCAGCTCGGCGCCGCGCTTGGCCTCGGCGTACGGCGTCCCCTCCCCGGCGTCCGGGGAGGCCTCGACGACCCCCGCCGACTCGTCCGCCCCGACCCCCGACGGGTAGGCGTACACGGAGCGGCTGGAGACGTAGGCGTAGTGCCCCACCCGGCCGTTCAGCAGGCGGGCGCTGTCGCGCACCGCCGACGGGGCCCAGGACCAGGTGTCCACCACCGCGTCCCACTCCCCCGCGGCCAGCGCCGCGAGCCCGCCCTCGGTGGTGCGGTCGCCCCGCACCACCCGCACGCCCTCGGGCGCGGGCTGCGTGCCGCGGTTGAGGGCCGTCACCTCCCAGCCCCTGGCCAGCGCCTCCTCGGCGACGGCCCGTCCGACGAACTTCGTTCCACCCAGCAGCAGAAGCCTCATGCCGACCACCCTGCCCCGGGGTGGCCGGCATGGGAACGGCTCCCTGCTCTGGGCAGAATCGCCGACGGCGGACACGCCGTCGGCGGAACCGGGAACCTCAGGCGGCGGAGCGGTGGTCGGGGTCGTGCATCTCGCCCACCAGCTCCTCCAGCACGTCCTCCAGCGTGACCACGCCGAGCGTGCGCCCGTCCTGGTCCAGCACGGCGGCCAGGTGGCAGGTCGCCCTGCGCATCGCGCCCAGCGCGTCGTCCAGCGGGAGGCTGCCGCGCAGCACCGTGATCGGGCGCCACAGGCGGGCCGGGACCGGCGCGGACGGGTCGTCCACGTCGAGGATGTCCTTGAGGTGCAGGTAGCCCAGGTAGCCGTGGCCGGCCGGGTCGCCGTCGGTGACCGGGAAGCGCGAGAAGCCGGTGCGCAGCGCCAGCTCCTCGACCTCGGCGGCGGTCACCTTGGTGTCCACCGTGACCAGCTGCTCGGGCTTGAGCAGCACCTCGGTGACCGGGCGGTGGCCGAGCTCCAGGGCGTCCTCCAGGCGCTCCTGGCGGCCCTCGTCGAGCAGGCCCGCGTCCCGGGAGTCGACCAGCAGGTACATCAGCTGCTCGGTGGTGAACACCGACTCGACCTCGTCCCTGGCCTCGACCCGGAACAGCTTCAGCACGCCGTTGGCCAGCGAGTTCAGCATCCGGATGACCGGGGCGAGCCAGCGCGCCAGCCGGTCCAGCGGCGGACCGAGCCAGAGCGCGGCCTTCTCCGGGCCGGCCATCGCCATGTTCTTCGGCACCATCTCGCCCATCACCATGTGGAGGAAGACCACGACGGCGAGCGAGATCCCGTAGGAGAGCGGGTGCATCAGACCGGAGGGGACGCCGATCGCGTGGAACGGACCCTCCAGCAGGCTCGCGATGGTCGGCTCGGCGAGCGCACCGAGGCCCAGCGAGCAGACGGTGATGCCGAGCTGGGCCGCGGCCAGCATCGCGGACACGTTGGACAGGGCGTGCAGCACTGTGCGGGCGCGCTTGTGGCCCGCCTCGGCGAGCGGTTCGATCTGGCTGCGGCGCACCGACACCACGGCGAACTCGGCGCCGACGAAGAAGGCGTTGCCCAGCAGCAGCAGGAGGGCGACGGCCAGTTGGAGCGCGGTCATCGGTCGTCCCCGTCGTTGTCGTCGAACACGGACGGAGCGCTGGTGCGCTCCACCCGGACCTGGCTGGTGCGGTGCCGGTCGACACCCGTCACGGTGAAGCGCCAGCCCGGCAGCACCGCCTGCTCACCCACCGCGGGCAGCTTGCCGAGCAGGTCGGCGACCAGGCCGGCCAGGGTCTCGTACGGGCCGTCGGGGGCGTTCAGGCCGATGGCCTCCAGCTGGTCGATCCGGGCGCGGCCGTCGGCCTCCCAGACCGGCAGGCCGTCCACCGGGGGCAACGGGAACAGCTCGGGGCGGTCCGCGGGGTCGTGCTCGTCCTGCACCTCGCCGACGATCTCCTCGACGATGTCCTCGACGGTGACGACACCGGCGGTGCCGCCGTACTCGTCGACCACGATGGCCATCGGCTGGAGGCGGCGCAGCTGGTCGAGCAGCCGCTCGGCGGGCAGCGTCTCGGGCACCAGCAGCGGCGCCGAGGCCAGCTCGGCCACCCGGACCAGGCCGCGCCGGGCGGCCGGGACGGCCAGCGCGTCCTTGAGCGTCACGATGCCGGTGACCTCGTCCAGGCTGTCGGCGTAGACCGGGAAGCGGGACAGGCCGGTGGCGCGGGTCAGGTTGACCACGTCGGAGGCGGTGGCGTCGCGCTGCAGGGCGGCGACGTCGACCCGCGGGGTCATCACGGACTCCGCGGTGAGCTCGCCCAGGCCGAGGGTGCGGACGAACAGGGTCGCCGACTCCTCGTCTATCGCGCCGGCCTTGGCCGAGTGGCGGGCCAGCGAGACCAGTTCGGCCGGGGTGCGGGCGTGGTCCAGCTCCTCCTGCGGCTCGACGCCGAAGGCGCGCACCGTCCGGTCGGCCGCCCCGTTGAGGAAGCTGATCAGCGGGCGGCAGACGAAGGAGAAGGCCATGTGCGGGGCGGCGACCGCGCGGGCCACCTGGAGCGGGCGGGAGATCGCCCAGTTCTTCGGGACCAGCTCGCCGATCACCATCTGCACGACGGTGGCCAGCACCATGCCGACGATCACGGCGGTGCCGCGGGCGGCCGACTCGGGCACGCCGATGCCGGTCATCACCGGGCCGAGCAGGGTCGACAGCGCCGGCTCGGCGAGCATGCCGACCACCAGCGAGGTGACGGTGATGCCGAGCTGGGCGCCGGAGAGCTCGAAGGAGAGGTGCCGCAGGGCCCGGGAGACGCGGGCGGACTTGGCGTCGCCGCTCCCGGCGGAACGTTCCACCGCACCGCGTTCGACGGTCACGAAGGCGAACTCGGCCGCCACGAAGAGGCCGTTGGCGAGGATCAGCAGGAGGGCTGCGAGCAACAGCAGCCAGGCGGTGATCACAGTGCCGCCTGCCTTCCGCTCGGGGGAAGGTCGACGGCGCGGGTACTACCGGACGGATCGTCCATCGAGGGGGGGTGTCACTCCTCAGGTCGGGTCGGAAAGGGCGGGGACTTTGCCCCGCTTTTACCAGCGTAGACCATACCCGGGCGACGGTAGGAAGGGTGTTCGGACGCACCTGCCCCGGAATCCCAGGCCGGGTGGGGCTCCGGTCGAGGGCCGGACGGGAGCCGGCCGGGAGCCGGCTGGGAGGGGAGCCGATCGGGGTGGAGGGACGGCGGGGTGGAGGGCCGGACGGACCCCCGTCCCCTCACGTCGCTCAGGCGGCGTGCTGCTCGACCAGGTCGCGCAGGGCGCGGGCGTCCGCGATGGCCTGGGCCTTTCCGACCCCGGACTGGATGCCGACCACGGCCAGCGAGGTGCCGTCGGCGAGGTCGAGGGTGGCCCACGGGTCGCCCTGGCGGAAGTTGACCCGGACGATCTCCGCCCAGGCGAGCCGGCGACTGCGGACGAAGTTGACCACCGTCACGCCCTGCGCGTCGGCGCGGACCCGCGGGCGGGCCAGCATCAGGCCGACGGCCGCGAACAGCACGCCGCTGGACACCATCATGATCCGGTCGTTGAGCTGCCAGTTCGCGGGCAGCAGCACGGCCATCGCGGCGAACAGCACCACCAGCAGGACGCAGACCGGCAGCAGCACGGCGCGGGTGCGGCGCGGCGCCCAGGTGACGGGGAACTCGACGGGCGGCGTGGACACGGGGGATCTCCGGTGGGTGCTTCGGGCGGTTCGACTGCGGCGGGCCGTCCGGCCGTTCCGGGGTGCTCGCAGCGATGGGGCGGGGGCGCCGCTCGGCGCCCCCGCCCCATTCAACCGTGTCTTACCCCGGTGACGACCGGCAGGTCAGAGGCGGCAGGCGTGGATGTTGGTGACCAGGATGGCGCGGGCGCCGATGCCCCAGAGGTCGTCCATGATCTGCTGCGCCTCCTTGCGGAGCACCATCGACCGCACCGCGACCCAGCCCTCGGTGTGCAGCGGGGAGACGGTCGGCGACTCCAGGCCCGGGGTGAGCGCCACGGCGGCGCCGACCTTCTCGGCACGGATGTCGTAGTCCATCAGCACGTAGCGGCGGGCCACCAGCACGCCCTGGAGGCGGCGCAGGAACTGCTCCACGGCCGGGTCGTCGCCCGCGCCCTTGGGCCGGATCACCACGGCGTCCGAGATCAGGATCGGCTCGCCGAAGACCTCCAGGCCGGCGTTGCGCAGGCTGGTGCCGGTCTCCACGACGTCGGCGATCACGTCGGCGACGCCGAGCTGCACCGCGGTCTCCACCGCGCCGTCCAGCTTGGTGACGGTCGCCTTCACGCCGTGGTCGGCCAGGTGCTGCTCGACCAGGCCGGTGTAGGAGGTGGCGATCCGCAGGCCCTCCAGGCCCTTCACGTCCTCGACGTCGACGCCCTCGGGGCGGGCGAAGCGGAAGGTCGACCCGGCGAAGCCGAGGGCGAGCACCTCCTCGGCGTTGGAGTGCGAGTCGAGCAGCAGGTCGCGGCCGGTGATGCCGACGTCCAGCCGGCCGGAGCCGACGTAGACGGCGATGTCGCGCGGGCGCAGGAAGAAGAACTCCACCTCGTTGTTCGGGTCGACGAGGACGAGCTCCTTGGGGTCCTTCCGCTGGCGGTAGCCAGCCTCATGGAGCATCTCCGCCGCGGGACCCGAGAGAGAACCCTTGTTGGGGACGGCGATGCGCAGCATGGGAGGTTGGTTCCTTACCTGTTGGGAGGGGTGTGCGGTTCCGGGCCGGTCTCAGAGGTACTTGTAGACGTCGTCGAGCGTCAGCCCACGGGCGATCATCATCACCTGAAGGTGGTAGAGCAGCTGGGAGACCTCCTCGGCCGTCTGCTCGTCCGACTGGAACTCGGCGGCCATCCAGACCTCGGCGGCCTCCTCGACGACCTTCTTGCCGATCGCATGGACGCCCTGGTGGACGAGCTGCGCGGTGCGGGAGGACGAGGGGTCGCCGGTGGCGGCCTTCTGCTGGAGCTCGGCGAAGAGCTCCTCGAATGTCTTCGAAGCCATGATGGACTCACCATACGGCGTGCGGGCTGACGGGCGGTAAACGGTCCCGGACCGTGGACAGTCCGGTGGACGTCCACGGTCCGGGGGGTCGGCGCGCGGGTCGTGCGGGGGCGCCGGTGGTGGCGCGGTCGCTCCGGCGCGGCCGCCGGAGCGCGGCGGTCAGAGCGCGGCGCGCAGCACCGCGGCGGTGGCGACGGCCGCGGTGACGGCCTCGTGCCCCTTGTCCTCGGCGGAGCCCGGCAGGCCCGCGCGGTCGAGCGCCTGCTCCTCGTTGTCGCAGGTCAGCACGCCGAACCCGACCGGGACACCGGTGTCGACGCTGACCTGGGTGAGGCCGGCGGTGGCCGCCTGGCAGACGTAGTCGAAGTGCGGGGTGCCGCCGCGGATCACGACGCCGAGCGCGATCACGGCGTCGTAGCCGCGGTCGGCGAGGCGCTTGGCGGCGACCGGCAGTTCGAAGGTGCCGGGGACGCGCAGGACGGTCGGCTCGGCGATGCCCAGCTCCTTGAGCGCCCGGTGGGCGCCGTCCAGCAGGCCGTTCATCACCTGGTCGTGCCACTGCGCGGCGATGACCGCGACCTTGAGGTCGGCGACGCCGTCGATGGTCAGCTCGGGGGCTCCGTGGCCGCTCATGGGGGTACTTCCTGTCCGTCGTGGTTCGTGGTGTCGTGGTGTCGCTGTGGGGCGGGGGGAGTTCAGGAGCCGAGGCCGGGCAGGTCGTGGCCCATCCGGTCGCGCTTGGTGCGCAGGTAGCGCAGGTTGTGCTCACCCGGCGCGATCTCGACCGCCTCGCGCCCCTTGACCTTCAGGCCGTGCTCGGTGAGCGCAGTCAGCTTGTCCGGGTTGTTGGTGAGCAGGGTGAGCGAGCGGACCCCGAGGTCCACCAGCATCTGCGCCGCGATGCTGTAGTCCCGGGCGTCGGCCGGCAGTCCGAGGTCGAGGTTGGCGTCGACGGTGTCGCGCCCCTGCTCCTGGAGCTCGTAGGCGCGCAGCTTGTGCGCCAGGCCGATGCCGCGGCCCTCGTGGCCGCGCAGATAGAGCACCACGCCGCGGCCGGCCTCGGCGACCCGCTCCAGGGAGGCCTCCAGCTGGGGGCCGCAGTCGCAGCGCAGCGAGCCGAAGACGTCACCCGTCAGGCACTCGGAGTGGACCCGGACCAGGACGTCCTCGTCCTCGGGCAGCCGGCCGTCGGCGCCCAGGCCGCCGGCCACCAGCGCGATGTGCTCGACGCCGTCGATGGTGCCCCGGTACCCGACCGCGGTGAACTCGCCGTGGACGGTGGGCAGGGCGGTGGTGGCGGCCCGGTCGACGTGCAGCTCGGTGCGGCGCCGGTAGGCGATCAGGTCCTCGATGGAGATGATCGCGAGGCCGTGCTCGCGGGCGAAGGCCACCAGTTCGGGCAGCCGGGCCATCGTGCCGTCGTCGTTGACCACCTCGGCGATCGCGCCGGCCGGCGCCAGCCCGGCGATCCGGGCCAGGTCGACGGCGGCCTCGGTGTGGCCCGGCCGCACCAGCACGCCGCCCTCGACCGCGCGCAGCGGGAAGACGTGCCCGGGGCGGGTCAGGTCGCCCGGCTCGGTACCGGAGGAGGCCAGCAGCCGGACGGTGCGGGCGCGGTCGGCCGCGGAGATGCCGGTGTCCACCCCGTCCCGGGCGTCCACCGAGACGGCGTACGCGGTGCCCTTGCGGTCCTCGTTGACCTGCGTCATCGGCGGGAGCTTGAGGCGGTCCAGCTCCTCCCCCGTCATCGGGGTGCAGATCACGCCGGAGCTGTAGCGGATGGTGAAGGCCATCAGCTCGGGGGTGGCCGCGGAGGCGGCGAAGACGATGTCGCCCTCGTTCTCGCGGTCCTCGTCGTCGACCACGATCACGGCGCGGCCGAGCGCGATGTCGGCGATCGCCCGCTCGACCGGGTCGAGGACGAGTTCGAGGCCGTCGGTCTGGTTCTCGGTCATGCCGTGACTCCCTGCGGGACGGTGGCGGACTGGACGCGCGGCTCACGGGTGCTCAGCCACCAGGAGCGCAGGCCGAGCAGCACCAGGACGAAGTAGATCGAGTAGGTGAGTCCGGAGAAGGAGTAGCCGCTGTTGAAGGCGAGCGGGACGCCGACCACGTCGACGGCGATCCAGGCGAACCAGAACTCCAGCCAGCCGCGGGCCTGGGCCACCATCGCGGCCAGCGTGCCGACGAAGATGTAGGCGTCCGACCACGGGCTCCAGGACAGGCTGGGGTAGGACTGGAACAGCAGGGCCAGACCGACGGTGCCGGCCGCCGTGCCGGCCACCAGGGCGGCCCGCTCGGGCCAGGTGGCGAACCGGACGGCGATCGTGCCGGTGTCCCGGCGCCCCCGCCGCCACTGGGTCCAGCCCCAGGCGGCGGTGACGACCACGATCAGCTGCTTGCCGATCAGACCGGGGACGTGGCCCCCGAGGTAGGCGGTGATCAGCACGGCGCCGGACAGGAGCTGGACCGGCCAGCTCCACACCGAACGGCGCCAGCCGAGCGCGAGCGCGGACAGCCCGAGCAGGTTGCCGAACATGTCGGCCCACTTCACGTGCTCGCCGAGGACGGTGAACGCTTCTCCGCTGAGCCAGCTCACTCGGACTCCCCGGCGATGGTCGGAGGGAGGGTGCGGGAGTCGAGCAACCGCTCCACGTACTTGGCGAGGACGTCCACCTCGAGGTTGACGCTCTCGCCGACGGCCTTGGCGCCCAGCGTGGTCAGCGCGAGGGTGGCGGGGATCAGGCTGACGGTGAAGCTGTCCCGGGCCGCCTCGACCACGGTGAGGCTGACGCCGTCGACCGTGATCGAGCCCTTCTCGACCAGGTAGCGGGAGATGCTGTCGGGGAGCGAGAAGCGCAGCACCTCCCAGCGCAGCTCGCCCGCGGCGTCGCGCTCACCGGGCTCGCGGGACAGCAGCCGCCCGGTCGCGTCGACGTGACCCTGGACGAGGTGTCCGCCGAGCCGGGCGCCGAGCGCCATGGCGCGCTCCAGGTTCACCCGGGACCCGGGCTTCAGCTCGCCGAGGCTGGAGCGGTGCAGCGTCTCGGCCATCACGTCGGCGCTGAACTCGCCGCCGGCGGCCGCCAGTTCCTCGGGGCTGTCGACGACGGTCAGGCAGACGCCGTTGACCGCGATGGAGTCGCCGTGGTGCGCGTCCGAACAGACCACCGGGCCGCGCAGGCGGATCCGCGAGGAGTCGCCGATCTCCTCGATCGACACGACCTCGCCGAGCTCTTCGATGATGCCGGTGAACACCCGGGTTCTCCTCGCGCTTGGGGCGCGGACTCCGGGGCGGCAGAGGGAGATGACACGGACGGGCAGCGGCGCACGGGCCGACGGCACGACCCGTCGCCGGGGGTGCCGGGACCGCCGGGAGATCGCTCGCCCGGCACGGGAGACACCGCTCCCGCCGTCCACCTGACCGTGGTCCACCGGGGGACCACGGGTACCGCTCTACGTCCGCCCGCGCACGCCTCCCATCCGGACTTTAACCGTCGGTCCAGGAATTTCACCTGGTCAACCGGCCGCTGGCTGCGGACGGGTCGCGGACTGTAACCGCCGGTTCGGATTTTCACCGACCCCGGAGTGCGCTGAACGTCACTGCTTGATGCCGTCATTGTGCCACGCCGTGCGCAAGGCCAGGGAGAGCCGTCCGCTGTGGTCTGTTTCACGCGGGTGCGGGGAATGTGCGCCGGGGTGCTACGCGGTGGCGGCGGCGGTGGGGCGGCGCGGGGTGGGGTGCCGGGCGGCGGCGGGCGGCGGCGGGCCGGCGGGGCTGCCGGCGGCCGGCTGCTTCGGGCGGGGCGACGGGCTGCAGCGGGTGGGGGCCGTCTGGTGGCGGAGCCGGGCGGCCGGGGCCAGGCTGGTGGTAGGGCCCGGCCGCCCGCCGACGGGAACGTCCTGCACGCGAACGCCGCGGACGGGCACGCGCCCGTGAAGCGAAGGTACGGAGGCGAGGGCGATGGCGAAGTTCATGGACGTCCACCACGGGATGTCCGGGATCACCGCGGACATGCTCAGGCAGGCGCACGCGGCCGACCTGGCGATCCAGGGCGAGGAGGGCGTGCAGTTCGAGCAGGCGTGGGCCGATCCCGAATCGGGCACGGTGTACTGCCTCTCCGAGGCCCCGTCCCGGGAAGCCGTGCAGCGGATCCACACCCGCACGGGGCACCCGGCGGACGAGATCCACCCGGTGCCGCTCGAGGTGTGACGGCTGCGCCGCCCGGGGTGGCCTCCGGGGCGTGAGCCCTGGTGGCTCCCGGGGGCTCGGGGGACTCCCCGGGGTCCGCGCAGGGCCTGGCCTGGCGGGCGCGGTGATCGCGCAGGGCCTGGCCTGGCGGGTGCGCTTTGCGCTTGCGGTGATCCGGGGCATGGCGGGTGCGGCGGTTCAGGGCGCGGCGGGTGCGGCGATCGGCGTGAAGTGGCTGACCACCGGCGGGTGCGCGAGGTAGCGCAGCTCGCCCTCCGCCCACACCGGCCGGATCCGCCACATCGGCCCGGCGTAGCCCCGCAGGGCCTCTTCGTCGCGCCAGCGGCTCACCACGAGCACCCGGTGCCCGTCCTCGGTGACCGAGCGCAACAGCTCGCCGCCCAGGCAGCCGTCGGTCCGCCCGAGCTGCGGGATCACCTGCGAGGTCAGCAGCGCGCAGAACTCCTCGGCGTGGCCGGCCATGACCTGCCCGGCCCAGATCCTGACGATCACGACCACCACCTCCGAGCGGCAGCCCCGGCGCCCCGGGAGCGGGCGCCCCTGACCCCCATTATCCGGGTGGAACCGCTGGTCGGGAGGGGTGGACGGCCGGCATTTGCGAAAGCCGGCACCAGGACCGGCCCGAGGTGACCGTTCGGGCCTGGACTAGATTCGCGGTATGACCACCACACCGGAAGCTGCCAGTCCGTCAACCGCCGCCCCGGGCACGCCGGGCAGCCTGTTCGCCGCGCTGAGCGCCACGGCCCTGACCGACCCGGACCAGTTGCGGGAGGTCTACGAGCAGCCCGGCGACCACGCCCGGCGCAAGCAGGTGGACCGGCTGCACGACGTCGCTCGGCAGCTGATCGCCTGCTCCTCGCTGGTGTTCGTGGCCAGCTCCGACGCCGCCGGGCGCTGCGACGTCTCACCGCGCGGCGGGCCGGCCGGCCTGGTCTCCGTCCTCGACGAGTACACCCTGGCCATTCCGGACGCCACCGGCAACAAGCGCTTGGACACCCTGCACAACATCCTCGAGAACGGCCGGGTCGGGCTGCTCTTCGTCGTGCCCGGCCGGGAGACCACGCTGCGCGTCAACGGGCGGGCCTGCGTCTCCACCGACCCGGAGCTGCTGAGCCGACTGGTCGCCGTCGGCAAGCCCCCGCGCAGCGCGATCGTGGTCGCCGTCGAGGAGGTGTACGCGCACTGCCCGAAGGCCCTCCTGCGCGGCTCGGCCTGGAAGCCGGAGAACTGGTTGGCCAAGGACGCCCAGCCGACCTCGGCCGAGGTCACGCTCTCGCACCTGCGGGACGACTCGCTGACCATCGAGATGATCGAGCAGAACGAGCGGGAGGCGCTGCTCTACCGCTACGAGTGAGCGCCCGCTGTCGGTGGGCTCCCGCTCGGCGCCCCCTGCCGGTGGGCCCGCTGGACGTGAGTGCCCGACCACCCGCGCCGGGTGTTACGAGTGGCGCCCGGGAGCAGTCAGCACGGTGGGGGCCGGTCCGGGAGGACCGGCCCCCGGCCGTGTTCGGCACGGTGGGCGCGCGGTCGGCGCTCACCCGCGCCGTGCACGACCGTGGGTCCGGCCCCGCTCGGGCGGCCGCTCAGGCTGCCCTGGGGAGGTCCACCACCGGCGCCCCGTCCGCCGCCCGCTGGACGGCCTCCACGCCCTTGTGGGCGGCCTCCTTGCTGGAGTAGCCCTGGCCGGTGGCGACGATCTCGCCGTTGCCCGCCTTGAGCCGGAACCGGTACTTGCCGCCGGCGTCCTCGTAGACCTCGAACTTGCCCGCCATCCGGGCCACCTCCTCCTGGGGCGCGCAGTGCGCACGTTGGTCGGCCCCCTCCAGCACGGTGCGCCCCGCCGCCCGGCCGCCGCACCCCGTCCGGGGCCGGACGGGTGACGCGGGGCACGGGCCCGTTCCCGGGGGTGCCCGTCCCGCCGCCGCTGGCTTGAATGGACGGATGGACGGACGGACTGCGTCTTCTGCGCGGTGGTGGCGGGCGGGGCGCCCGCCCACCTGGTGCTGGACGACGAGGCGGCGGTCGCCTTCCTGGACCGGCGGCCGCTCTTCCCGGGCCACGTGCTGGTGGTGCCGCGCGCCCACCACGGCACCCTCGCGGACCTGCCGGCCGCCGAGGTGGGGCCGTTCTTCCTCCGGGTCCAGCGGATCGCGGCCGCGGTGGAGCGGGGGCTCGGCGCGGCGGGCAGCTTCGTGGCGGCGAACAACCGGATCAGCCAGTCCGTGCCGCACCTGCACGTCCACGTGGTGCCGCGCAATCCGAAGGACGGGCTGCGCGGGTTCTTCTGGCCGCGCGGGACGTACCCGGACGAGGCGGCGGCGGCGGAGGTCGCGGCCCGGCTGCGGGCGGCGCTCGAGGAGTGAGGGGCGGGGGCCGGTAGGGCGTCGGGGAGGGGTGGTGGGGGGGGTTGGTGGGGGGGTTGGAGACCGGTGGGTCGCCGGTGGGTCGCCGGTGGGTCGCCAGTGGGGAGCCGGTGGGGAGCTGGTGGGGGTTCGGAGCGGTCGGGGCCGGGGTGGTTCGTGGGCGGCGCGGACGGTGCCGCTCCCCGCCGTACCGAGCCGCTTTCACCGACCCTCTTGACAGGTATAGACCACTCCGCTTGAGTCGGTGTCGGCCCCGTACCGGCCCACACCCCGGTCGGCCGTCCCCCACGACGCGCCCCCACCCGGGGCCAGGCTCCCAGCCCCGCTCAGGTCCCTGTCCCGACGACGTGCGGCCCCCACCGCACAAGGGGTGATGACGTGTCAACGAAACGCCTGCTCGCACTGCTCTCCGCCGTGGTCACGGCGCTGGCGGTCGCGGTGCTCCTCCCCGCCTCCGCCAGCGCAGCCGCCTGCGGCACGCCGTGGAACGCGACCGCCGTGTACACCGGCGGCGCGTCCGTCTCGTACAACGGGCACAACTGGACCGCCAAGTGGTGGACCCAGAACGAGCCCCCGAGCGCCGGCGGCTCCGGCGTCTGGGCCGACCAGGGCGGCTGCGGCGGGTCCACCGACCCGACGCCCACGCCGACGCCCACCCCCGGCACCTGCAGCTACCCCGACTGGGTCGCCGGCCGCACCTACACCACCGGCGCGATCGTCCGCTACACCAACGGCGGTTACTACCGCGCGACCCACGACAACCCGGGCTACGACCCGGTCATCAGCACCTGGTACTGGGAGCCGTACGCCTGCGGCACGACGCCCGACCCGACCCCGACCCCCAACCCCGGCGGATTCCCCGTCAGCCAGGCCCAGTTCAACCAGATGTTCCCGAGCCGGAACGCCTTCTACACCTACCAGGGGCTGGTCGACGCGCTCGGCGCCTACCCCGGCTTCGCGGCCACCGGCAGCGACACCGTCCGGCGGCAGGAAGCCGCCGCGTTCCTCGCCAACGTCAGTCACGAGACCGGCGGACTGGTCTACGTGGTCGAGCAGAACACCGCCAACTACCCGCACTACTGCGACACCTCGCAGCCCTACGGGTGCCCGGCCGGGCAGGCCGCGTACTACGGCCGCGGGCCGATCCAGCTGAGCTGGAACTTCAACTACAAGGCCGCCGGCGACGCGCTCGGGATCGACCTGCTGCACAACCCGAACCTGGTGCAGACCGACCCGGCCGTGGCCTGGAAGACCGGCCTCTGGTACTGGAACACCCAGAACGGGCCCGGCACCATGACCGCGCACAACGCCATGGTCAACGGCGCCGGCTTCGGTGAGACGATCCGCAGCATCAACGGCTCGCTGGAGTGCAACGGCAACAACACCGCGCAGATGCAGCACCGGATCAGCCTCTACCAGAGCTTCACGCAGATCCTCGGCACCGTTCCCGGGGGCAACCTGAGCTGCTGACGGGCCGTCGCCCGGGCGGGCGTCCCGCTCCGCCCGGGCGGGGTGCCGTGGCGCGGCGCGGCGCTTCCGGGTGCCGCGTCGCGGTGCGTTGCGCTTCCGGATGCCGCGTTGCGCTTCGTTGCGCTTCGTCGCACTGGACGGTGCTTCGAGGTGCGTACCGACCTGCGTGGTGCGTACCGTGCGGAGCGTAGTGGGGCGTACGCCTGGAGGAGCAGTCGGGACCGGTGGAAATCGTCGTTCCGGCGGACGATTTCGCTGGTCGCGACGCTCTAGGCTCACCACCATGAACGAACTCGCCCGCCTCGACCGCCTCGTCCAGCAGACCGCCGACCGGCTCGCCGGCCAGCAGGTCGGCACGGTGGTCGCCGGGCTGGCCGGCGGCGCCGTGCAGATCCACGGCGCCGGGCGGACGAGCCCGGGCGGCGGCGTGCCCGGGCCGCACACCCTCTTCGAAATCGGTTCCGTCACCAAGGTGTTCACCTCGATCGTCCTCGCACGGCTGGTGCTCGACGGCTCCGTCGAACTCGACGCACCGCTCGCGGAGGTCCTCGCCGACGCCCGGCCCGGCGGCGCCACCGTGCCGAGCAGGGGCGACACACCCATCACCCTCCGACACCTCGCGACCCACACCTCGGGGCTCCCCCGCCTGCCCCGGGGCATGACGGCGACGGCTCTGCTCAGGCCCAACAAGCCCGATCCGTACGCCCACTGCACCGCGGCGCACGTCCTCGACGGCCTCGCCCGGACGAGACTGCGGGCCGACCCGGGGCGCGCCTTCCGCTACTCCAACCTCGGCGCCGGACTGCTCGGGCTCGCCCTCGCCCACCGGGCCGGCACCGGCTACGAGGAGCTGGTGACGCGTGAGGTCTGCACGCCGCTGGGCCTGGTGGACACCTGCCTGCACCCGGACGCAGCCCAGGCGGAGCGGATGGCGCACGGGCACACCGCCGGCGCCCGTCCGGTGCCCCACTGGGACCTCGCGGACATCCCCGGCATGGGCGGACTCCGCTCCACCGCCGCCGACCTCGCGATACTCCTGCGGGCCCAGCTGGCCGCCGAACACGAGCCGGACGCGCCGCTGTCGCCCGCGATCACCCTCACCCGGGAGACCCGACACCGCGTCAACCCGTTCGCCTGGATGCACCTGGGGTGGCTCGGCCACCGCCTGCACACCCAGCAGGGCGGACACCTGCAGATCTGGCACAACGGGGAGACGGGCGGCTTCCGCTCCTTCGTCGCCTTCGATCCGGAGAAGCAGGTCGGCGTGGTGGTCCTCGCCAACACCCGCCGCTCGGTCGACGCGGCCGGGACGGCCCTGCTGCGCACGCTGCAGAACGAGTTCGCGGCGGCGTGAGGCCGTGGGGGCATGGGGGCCTGCGGGCTTGCGGTCGTGGGGCCGTGGGGCCGTGGGGCCGTGGGGCCGTGCCATCGTGGGAGGTCGTGCGGTGCGAGGCCCGTACCCCCTAGGGGTCCCCACGGAGGTGCCCCGGAGCGACCACCGCCACCGTCTCCGGAGCCACCCCTACGCCCCTGAGGCGACGTCAGATGCCGTACCGGAAGCCTACGGTCGAAGGCATGAGCCGACTCCGTCGAACCGCCGCCGCGACAGCCCTCCTGCTCGCCCTGCCGCTCTCCGTCGCCGCCGCCGCGCCCGCCCTGGCCGCGCCCTCGCCCACCACCGCCTCCCCCTCCGCCACCACGCCCGCGATCCGGGTCGACCTGCCGCGGCCCACCGGACCCAACGCCGTCGGGCGGGAGGTCCTGCACCTGGTGGACCAGGACCGGCCCGACCCGTGGGTCCCGTCCGCCGGGCTTCGCCAGCTGATGGTGTCGATGTACTACCCCGCCAAGGCGGGGACGGGCGGCGCCGCACCGTACATGACGCCGGAGGCCGCCCGTCTGCTGCTGGCCGAGAAGGTCCCGGGCAACGTCATCCCGGTCGAGGCCGTGACCGGGGCCCGCACCTGGGCGGAGTCCGGCGCCCGCCCGCAGCACGGCCGGTTCCCGCTGGTCGTGCTCTCCCCCGGCTTCACCATGCCGCGCAGCGAACTGACCAGCCTGGCCGAGGATCTGGCCAGCCGCGGGTACGTCGTCGCCTCCGTCGACCACACCTACGAGAACACCGGGACCACCTTCCCCGACGGCAGCACGCCCACCTGCGTCGTCTGCGGCCACCTCGACGACTTCGGCGGCGCGGAGGCGGTGTCCGCGAGCCGCGCCAAGGACGTCTCCTTCGTCGTCGACCAGCTGACCTCCCACCCCCACCCGGCCTGGCGCTACGCCCGCATGATCGACGAGGACCGCATCGGCATGGCCGGGCACTCGCTCGGCGGCGCCGCAGCCGTCCCGGCCCTGCTGACCGACGACCGGATCCGGGCCGGTGTGAACCTCGACGGCACCATGGACCTCACGGTCCCCGAGTCCGGGCTGAACGGGAAGCCCTTCCTGATGATCGGCCACCCGCTGCCCGGCACCGAGGACCCGACCTGGACGACCAGCTGGGCCCGGCTCGACGGCTGGAAGCGCTGGCTCACCTTCGAGGGCTCCAACCACGGCACCTTCACCGACAACCCGCTGTTCGCCGAGCCCTACCACCTGCCCGTCCCGCCCGGCACGACGATGTCCGCGCAACGCGGCGTCGAGCTCACCCGCTCCTACGTGGCGGCCTTCTTCGACCTGCAGCTGAAGGACAAGCCGCAACCCCTCCTCGACGGCCCCACCACCTCCGCCCCCGAGGTCACCTTCCACCCCTGACCCGCCCTCGTCGGCGGCAAGCTCCCCACCTGGGTCACCGACGATGACACCCACCGCGCAGGAAGTCGGCCACGTCGACTTCCTGCGCACCCACACCCGGCCTGCCCCGGCAGGATGCAGCTGAGCGCCCAGGTCAGATCCGAGACGGCCGACTGTTGTCGGCCCGGGTTCAGGACGGTGGCTGTAGCCAGCGCCGCGCCGCGGCGAGATTCACCTCGACGTCATCGCTCCAAGAGCAGACCTCCAGCCATGAGAGGTAGCCGCCTTGCGCGAAGACCAGAACCTCGCCGGGGCACTCTCCGGTTTCGGTGACCAGCTGTGCGCCGGCAGCCACGACGGTGCCAGGGTCCGTTGGCGCGGGCTCCACCGCGTCGGCGTCGAGCTCGAAGTAGGCAGTGCCGCACCCACACGTACAGCCGGATTGCACCCTGAGGTGGGGCACCTGCCGTCGGAGGGCGACGTGAACGGGCTCGTCCGGGTTCAGGACGAGGTCCAGCACGTCAGCTACGTCCTCGGGCAGGCTGGCACTCATGCCGCCAACGTAGCTGACCAGCACCTTCGGGCTTCGACCGGTGCCTGCGAGGCAGCCGTCGATGACCTCCGGTCGGCACTGCAGCATCTTCAGCTGGCGCTTCACGGCGCGGACGATCCGGCCGAGGTCGGCCGCGGCGAGGTTGCCGATGTCACGCTTGACCAGCGACCAGACACCCCTCGGTCGGGTTGCGGTCCGGAGCAATCGACTGCCCGGCCTCGTCCTCGAAGACGATCCAGGTGTTGCGCTCCGCCGCGGTGGCCTTACCCGCGGCCAGGTCCCCTTCTTCCAGACTCGACCGCGTCGTCATCGCGCTCGATCGCGCGTCTGGTGGGCCTGCTGCCAGCTCCAGCCGTGGTGCTTCAGTGAACGCCAGGTGCCCTCGACCGGCCCGGCCCCCCTCGACCGACCGCACGCCGATCCGCAGGGCAGCGACAATCACCGTGTTCTTCTGCCCGCCCTCGAAACGCTCCACGGCCTGCAGCCGCAACCGCTCCGCGTGGTCCTCTCGGCATCGGTGAGTCCGCCCCACTGCGCGCACCTCACCCCCCCCACGGCTACCGGTGCCGGCAGCCAACGGTCAGGCGAACGGCACCGACATCACCCGACCAAGTTCAGTACCGCGCAGGAAGTCGGCCGCACCGACTTCCTGCGCGCACCCAGCAGCCAACTCGCGCCGACCCGGGTGGCCGTGCCCGGCCAGGGCGGCAGGTACAAGCCAGCGCGGAGCGTCCGGCGGACACTCCGCACCGGGCCGAACCGAATCCGCTGGCGAATGCCGAAATGCTCGTACCAGTGGACCAACCGCAGAACAGAGAAGGACGTGGCCCGGAAGTCGGCCACCTCGACTTCCGCCGCCTGCCGGATGAACCCCGGGATCCCCCGCGGCCGCACGAGAAGTCGGCCACCTCGACTTCCAGTGCCTCGCACTCGGCCACGCCCGGCACGCTGCGGCTGATCACTGACGGGGTACACCGTGGCGAAGCCGCGGAATCGACGGGCCCTGCCCGGCGCGGAGCGGGGCCGACCGAGCCGCTGGTGCGGGTCGGCTGCGGCGGGCCAACACGCTGGAAGTCGGCCACGTCGACTTCCAGTGCGCACGCCTGGCCTCTCCCGGCGTGGCCGCCCGGCGGGGGACGAGGTGGCGACGCGCAGGGCGCAAGGGGCGCCTGATCGGTGGTGCCATGTTGGCGGCGCAGCCGGGCGAGAGCCAAGTCACCGATCCACGGAGCAGCAACGGCGGGGCCAGCGCGCAGGAAGTCGGCCACGTCGACTTCCTGCGCCGCCGCTTCTCGCCGCGCCCGGCGGGCGTGGGCCTTCGGGGCTGTGGAATCGACAGGCCCTACCCGGCGGGGGTGGGGTGGTCTGGCTGCGGTGGGCAGCGCAGGGGAAGTCGGCCATGTCGACTTCCCGTGCCATCACGCCCGACCACGCCCAGCGCGATGTGGCTGGGCGCCCGGCAGGGGGACGGAGCCGGCCTAGCCGCTGGTGCGCGGGCCAGCTACGGGTGGGGGCAGCGCGCGGGAAGTCGGCCACGTCGACTTCCTGCGCCGTCGCGTCCGGCCGCGCCCGGCGCAGTGTGGCTGATCGCCCGGCGGGGGCGGGGTGGCCTGGCTGCGGTGGGCTACCGCGCGGGGCCAGCGCACAGGAAGTCGGCTGCTTCGACTTCCTGCGCCGGGCGCGGCCGGCCGCGCCCGGCGGGGTGGGGCGGGGGGCCTGGCTGTGGTGGGCTGGTGCGGGGGACGTCGGCTGGGTCGACTTTCCGTGTCACGGCGTGGGGGCGGTAGCGCATCGGGCGGGCGGGTGCACGGTGAGCGGGGCGCGGGGGCTGCGTGCGAAGATGGCAGAGCTGGCTGAAACGATCTCCGGACGGTTCTCTGGCCATGGTGAACGAGAACGAGCAGCACCGAGGGGATCCGCGGCAGGACGCCCTGCTGATGGTGCCGATCGCGACGGCCCTGATCGAGGCCGACGGGCGGATCCTGCACTGGAGCGGCGACGCCGAGGCACTCCTCGGCTACTCCCCCACGCAGGCGATCGGCGAGAAGGCCGCGCAGTTGCTGGCCTCCGACGACCAGCGGCCCGAGGTCCTGGCGCTGTTCCAGCAGATCCTGGACGGCCGGGCCTGGTCCGGTGTGTTCCCGGTCCGGCACCGGGACGGGCACGCGGTGAACCTGGAGTTCCGCACCCATCCGATCACCGGGCCGGACGGCCGCCCGCTGGTGCTGGCCGTCGCCTCGGACGTGACGACGCTGCGCCGGATCCAGGCGGACCTGGCCGTGCTCGACGGGTTCTTCACGCAGTCCCCGGTGGGCATGGGCGTGTACGACACCGAACTGCGGTTCGTCCGGCTGAACGAGGCGCTGGCGAGGGCCAACGGTCTGCCCGCCGGCGAGCACCTGGGCCACCGGCTCACCGAGATCCTGCCGGGGATCAACGGTGCGGAGGCCGAGGCGGTGATGCGGAAGGTCCTGGAGACCGGTCGGCCGGTGGTGGACACCCGCTCGCACGGTCGCACGCCCGGTGACCCGCAGCACGACCACGCGTGGTCGGCCTCGTACTTCCGGCTGGAGGAGCCGGGCGGGCGGGTGCTGGGCGTCAGCTCGACCGTCATCGACATCACCGAGCGCTTCCGCGCCGACGCCCGGGCGGCGCGGGCCCAGGAGCGGCTGGCCCTGCTGGTCGACGCGACGGCCTCCATCGGCACCACGCTGGACCTGCGGCAGACCGCCCGGGAGCTGGCCGACGCGATGGTGCCGAGGGTCGCCGACATCAGCGGGGTGTTCGCGCTGGAGGCGCTGGTCGCGGGGCGCAACGTCGAGCCGCCCGAGCCGGACGCGCCGAAGCTGGTGCGCCGGCTGGCGCTGGCGACCACCGACCCGCTGTACCCGGCGGAGGCGCTGCCGGTGGACGCCCTGTACGAGCTTCCGGCCGACTCCCCGTACGCCCGGGCGATGGACACCGGCCGGACCGTGGTGGTGCCGTCCTGGGAGCTGCCCCTGCTGAGCGAGGCCATCTCGGAGAGCCGCCGCCAGGCCTATCTGGGGGACCGGCCGCGCTCGGTGCGGATCACCCCGCTGGTGGCCCGCGGCACCACGCTCGGCATGGTGGTGTACTCGCGGCGCGGCGAACGGGAGTCCTTCGCGGAGGCGGACATCACCCTCGGCGACGAGTTGGCGTCGCGGGCGGCGGTGGCGATCGACAACGCCCGGTTGTACCTGCGCCAGCACCAGACCGTGCTGGCCCGGCAGCAGGCGTTGCGCGAGGCGAAGGCCGCCCAGGAGCGCCTGGCGCTGGTCAACGTGGCGTCCACCCGGATCGGGACCACGCTCGATCTCGCCCAGACGGCGATGGAGCTGGCCGAGGTGGCGACGCCGCGGCTGGCCGACACGGTGGTGGTGGAGGTGCTGGAGGACCTCGTCCGCGGCGAGCGCGAGGCCCGCGCCCCGGCGGACGGGTCGGCGATGCTGCGCCGGATGGCCTTCCACTCGGTGCACGGTTCGACGCTGCAGCCGATCGCCCGGACCGGCGGGGTGCACCGCTTCCTGCCCAGTTCGCCGTACGCGTGGAGCCTGGCGCACCGCAAGCCGGTGCTGGTGCCGCGGATGGACGCGGACGGGCTGGCCTGGTTCGCCGACGACCCGGTGCGCACGGCCGCGGTGCGGGAGCAGAACGTGCGTTCCTTCATGGTGGTCCCGCTGATCGCGCGCGGTACTCCGGTCGGCGTGGCGGGGTTCTACCGGACGCTGGTGGAGCGCCCGTACGAGGACGACGACCTGGCCCTGGCCGGGGAGTTGGCGGTGCGGGCCGCGGTGTCGATCGACAACGCGCTGCTGTTCACCCGGGAGCGCGACGCAGCGGACGCCCGGCAGCGGGCGTTGGACGAGGCGTGGGCCGCGCAGCAGCGGCTGTCGCTGCTCAACGAGGCCAGCAACCGGATCGGCACCACGCTCGATCTGCACCGCACCGCCCAGGAGTTGGTGGAGGTGGTGATCCCGCGCTTCGCCGACTTCGTCACCGTCGACCTGCGCGACGCGGTGCTCGGCGGGGACGAGCCGGGGCCCGTCCCGGAGGACGGTTCGGTGCTGATGCGGGCGGTGGCGGTCGGCGAGTCGGCCCCGGACGGCACCATGACGGCGGCGGCCGACGAGGTCGGCGGGACCTCGCAGTCCGCCCAGGTGTACGCGCAGAGCCTGCGCTCCCGGCGTTCGATCCTGGTCTCCCAGGTGACCGAGGAGGAGCTGCGCCGGATCGTGGCCGCCCCGGACCGGGTGCAGCCCGGGCTGGACGCCGGGGTGCACTCGTACCTGATGGTGCCGCTGGTGGCGCGCGGACTCGTGCTGGGCGGTGCGGAGTTCGTCCGGACCCACAACCCGCTGCCGTTCGGCCCGGCGGACCGCTCGCTGGCCGAGGAGCTGGTCGCCCGCACCGCGCTGGCGATCGACAACGGGCGGCTCTACCGCCGGGAGCGGGACACCGCGCTGACCCTTCAGCGCAGCCTGCTGCCGCAGGAGATCCACCGCACCCTCGGCCTGGAGATCGCCTACCGCTACCTGCCAAGCAGTGTGGTCAGCGAGGTCGGCGGCGACTGGTTCGACGTCGTCCCGCTGTCCTCCGGGCGGGTCGCGCTGGTGGTCGGCGACGTGATGGGCCACGGCATCAGGGCCGCTGCCACGATGGGCCAACTCCGCACGGTGGCACGGACGCTGATCACCCTCGAACTGGACCCGTCACGGGTCCTGCACCGGTTGGACGAGGCCACCACGGCGATCGGCGAGGGCCAGTTCGCGACCTGCGTCTGCGTGGTCTACGACCCGGTGGACCGCCGCTGCACGGCCGCCTGCGCCGGGCACCTGCCACCGGTGGTGGCCGACGCGCACGGGCGGGCGCACCTGGTCGAGCTGCCACCGGGCGTACCGCTGGGCGTGGGCGGAGTCCCGTTCGAGAGCGTGGAGTTCATCCTCCCCGAGGAGGCCATCCTGGCGCTCTACACCGACGGGCTGGTGGAACGCCGGGGCCGCGACCTCGACGAGGGGGTGCAGCTGCTCTGTCGGACCGTCGCCAACCGGCGCCGTTCGCTGGAGCAGACCTGTGACGCCGTGCTGGCCGAACTCACCGGCCACCCCAGCGAGGACGACATCGCCGTCCTCATGGCGCAGGTCCGGCCGACCGGTGCCGACCGGATCGCCACCCTCCAGCTCACCGGGGACCTCGCCATGGTCGCGCACTCGCGTCGCTTCACCCGCGAGACGCTCACCGAGTGGGGCCTCGGCCCGCTGGCCGACTGGGCGGAGCTGCTCACCAGCGAGCTGATCACCAACGCCCTGGTGCACGCCGGATCACCCACCCAGCTGCGGCTGTTCTGCAACCGGTCGCTCACCGTGGAGGTCGCCGACCAGGAGGGCGAGGGGCCCCGGATCCGCCGCGCCCGCGCTGAGGACGAGGGCGGGCGGGGCATCCACCTGGTCAACGAGCTCGCGCACCGCTGGGGCAGTCGCCGGACCGGGGACGGCAAGGTGGTCTGGTTCGAGCTGGAGCTGCCCCCGGGCGGCGCGTCGGGCTAGGGCGCGTCTTTCGGGCCGGTCCGGGCGGGCAGGCCGACAGACTGCGATGACAACCACCGGTTGTCGCCCCGGCGGGGCGGTTGTTGGCCGGTGCGGGCGCCGGAGGGCTTACCTGGTGCCACGGCGGGACAGCCCCCGACCGAACCGACCGGACCCGCCGGACCCGCCGCACCCGCCGAACCGACCGGACCCGCCGGACCGACCGGACCCGCCGCACCCGCCGGACCGACCGGACCCGCCGCACCCACCTGACCGACCCGAGGAGCCACCGTGCAGCAGACCCACGCCCGCACCGTCGTCACCGCCTACGTCACCCTGATCGCCGCGGGTGAGCGCGAGGCCGCCATCGCCCTGTTCGCCGAGGACGCCACCTGGGCCTACCCGGGCGGCCTCGCCCTGTCCCGCGTCTGGCGCGGCAAGAAGGAGATCTTCGGCGACTTCCTCGGCCAGGTCGGCACCCTGTTCGCCCCCGACGGCCTGCCCCGGATCACCCTGACCAACGTGCTGGCCGACGGCCCGCAGGCGGTCGCCGAGTGGACCACCGAAGGCACCGCCGCCAACGGCTCCGCCTACCGGAACCGCTGCCTGGGCGTGTTCACCGTGGAGGACGGCCTGATCACCGAGGTCCGCGAGTACCTGGACACCCACCACGTCACGCAGACCCTGCTCGCCTGAGCGGTCAGTCGGGCAGCAGCAGGTTCACGTCGCCGAACTCGTGCCACAGGTACCGCTCCCGGACGGCCGCCCGGTAGCAGGCGGCCAGCAGCGGGCGGCCGGCGACGGCGGCCAGCATCAGCAGGTGCGACGCGCGGGGCTCGTGCCAGCCGGTGAGCAGGCCGTCGACGGCCCGGACGCCGCGCTCCGGGGTGATCACCAGCTCCGTCCAGCCGTCGGCCTCCCGGACGGTGCCGTCCGGCCCGGCGGCCGACTCCAGGGCCCGCACCACCGTGGTCCCGACCGCGATCACCCGCCCGCCGCCCGACCGGACGTGCCCCACCAGGCCGGCGGTGGCCGCCGGGACGTGGAACCGCTCGGCGTACGGCGCCTCGTGGGCCTCCGGCGAGGCCACCCCGGTGTGCAGGGTGACGGGCGCGATCAGCACCCCGCGCCCGGCCAGCCGGGCCACCACCTCGGCGCTGAACGGCCGTGCCGCACTGGGCATCTCGCTGCTGCCGGGGACGGTGGCGAAGACCGTCTGGTAGGCCTCGATCGGCCAGTCGCGGTCCACGTAGCCGTAGCGGATCGCCCGGCCGTGCCGGTCGAGGAAGTCCGGCAGCGGGGCGGGGAGCGCGAGTCGGGCGTACCAGAGCCGGGCCGTGAAGGGCCCGGTCAGCTCGGCCACGCCGCCCGCGGGCAGGGTGATCCGCAGTCCGGGGCGGGCCGGGGTCTCCGCCGGCGGGTAGTAGGCGGCCGCCCGGCCCGGCACCACCCGGCGCAACTCGACCAGGTGGCCGCCCCGTTCGTCGGGCTGCGCGGAGGACAGGTGCAGGGCGACCGCCGTGCCGTCCGGCAGCCGGCCGGGCAGCGCCGCCGGGACGGTGGCCGAGTTGTTGACCACCAGCAGGTCGCCGGGGCGCAGCACCCCGGGCAGGTCGGTGAAGCGGTGGTGCTCGACGCTCCCCCGGTCGCGCCGGCCGACCAGCATCCGCACCTCGTCCCGCGCCCCGCCGCGCGCCTCCGCCGGTGCGCGGGCGGAGAGTTCGGGCGGAACGGCGACGTCGAGCCGCACCTCCGCGAGGGTGGTCATCGCCCGCCCCGGGCGGCCGCCAGGTCCGCGGCGCGGTAGCGACCGGAGGCGGCGCCGTCGCGCAGCAGGCCGAGCAGCACGGGCGCCACGTCCTCGGGCAGCGGCTCGCCGGAGATGTCCTCGCCGGGGCTGGCCTCCTGGAGCATCCGGGTGCGCATGCTGCCCGGATCCACCGCCCAGACCCGCAACTGCGGCTCCTCCCGGGCGAGTACGGCGGTGGCGAGGTCGAGTGCCGCCTTGCCGGCGCCGTAACCGCCCCAGCCGGGGTAGGCCACCACGGCGGCGTCCGAGCTGATGTTGAGCACGGCGCCGGCGCGGGCGCGCAGCTGCGGCAGGAGCAGCTGGGTGAGGGCGATCGGGGCGAGCGCGTTGACCTCGAAGGCCTCCAGCAGGTCGGGCAGCGGGAAGTCGGCCAGCCGGGGCAGCGGGTCGGCGCCGGGGGTGCTCGCGCCGTTGAGCGTACCGGCGTTGTTGATCAGGAGGTCGGCGCCGCCGAGCCCCGCGGCGGCCTCGGCCAGGCGGGCGCGGTGGTCGTCGTCGACGACCGAGCCGGGGAGGGCGACGACCTCGGTGACGGCGGCCAGGTCCGCCGCGGCGGCAGCGAGTTCGGCCTCGCCGCGGGCGGTGACCACCAGCTGCCAGCCGTCCGCGGCGAGGGCCCGGGCGAGGGCGAGGCCGAGACCGCGGGAGGCCCCGGTGACCACGGCGACGGGGGCGGACGCGGGGGCGGGGTCGGGAGCGGTGTGCTGTGCTGCGTTCATGCCCCCACCCTCGCCCCGCCGGGGCCCCGGCCGGATCGGCCGCCGGAACCGGGACCCGCTCCTCCGTTGGCCCTAGACCCTGGCCGCCGGACGGACGCGGCCCGGGGCCGGGTCTCAGGCCCCGCTCGGGGGGCCGTCCTGCCAGTGCTGCGGGTCGGTCCAGGCCGCGAGCGTGCGGCGGGTCTCGAAGCGGTGCTCCCGGCCGGTCAGCGGGTCGGTGAACTCGACGGCCGAGGCGAGCAGTTGGAGCGGGCGGCGGAAGTCGTCCGGGGCCGGTTCGGGCAGCACCACCGGGTAGACCGGGTCCCCGAGGATCGGCACCCCGAGCCCGCTCATGTGCAGTCGCAGCTGGTGGGTGCGTCCGCTCAGCGGCCGCAGGCGGTAGTGGCCGAGGCCGTCGCGGTGCTCCGGCAGGTCGATCCGGCTCTCGCTGTTCGGGGGCGCGTCGAGCTCGCGGGCCGCGATCACGCCGCGCTCCTTGAGGATGTGGCTGCGCACGGTGCGCGGCAGGTCCAGCTCGGGGTCGTACGGGGCGACGGCCCGGTACTCCTTGCGGACCTGCCGGTCGCGGAACAGCGTCTGGTAGGCGCCGCGGTCGGCGGGCCGCACCACGAACACGGTCAGGCCGGCGGTGAGCCGGTCGAGCCGGTGCGCGGGGCTGAGCTCGGGCAGGTCGAGGTCGTGCCGCAGCCGGGACAGCGCGGTCTCGACGACGTGCCGGCCGCGCGGCGTGGTGGCCAGGAAGTGCGGCTTGTCGACGACGACCAGGTGCTCGTCCCGGTGCAGCACGGCCAGCTCGAACGGGACCGGGGCCTCGTCCGGGAGGTCGCGGTAGAACCACAGGTGGGTGCCGGGCCGGAACGGCTCGTCGGGGGCGACCGGTCCGTCCGCGCCGACGATCTCCCGGCCCCGCAGCGCCGTGTCGATCCGCTCGGCGCCGACCGCGGCGAGCCGTTCGAGCAGGTAGTCGCGGACGGTCGGCCAGGGGCCTTCGAGCGGCAGCCGCAGGTGCACCGGGTCGACGCCGCGGCGCTGCGGGAGGGGGGAGGCCGGGCGGCGGCTCTTGCGTCTCATCTCGGGGCCCAGCCTAGATGAATGATGCGAAGGGTTAGTGGTCGTAGGCGGTCAGCGAGCGCATGACGGGCTGACCAGTGTGGTCGTTGTGCCAGATTGCGCAGGTC
>NZ_JBIWPA010000018.1:9785-168022 GCF_044768035.1 Kitasatospora sp. NPDC101176 | reverse complement strand
GTTGACTTTTGGCACGCTGTTGAGTTCTCAAGGAACGGACACTTCCTTCGGTCTGCCTTCCAGCAGGCCCTCCGGGCGCTTCGTTCTTTCGTGTTCCCAGCTTATCAGACGCTTTCCGCTCCGTTTTCCGGAGTTTCATTCATCCGATGTACCGAACTGGTCGGTGTCGCTTTCCGCGACGTCCTCCACATTAGCGCATTCCGGGCGTTACCCGAAATTCACGCTCACCGCGGTTGACGGGAACGCCAACAGACCCACGTTAATGGGCGTCGAGGTGAGAGTGGGTCTTGCCGAGTGGTGTGGCCGCTTCAGCGACTCGTTCAACACTAGTCCACCTGCACGTCACCGTCAAACATCGAGGGCGGGATCCGGCTGGATCCCGCCCTCGATGGTAGAAGCCGCAGGTCAGCGGCGTCGTGTTTCGGTCAGATCGTGGCCGGCGCCAGCTCCGCCGCCGCCAGGTTGCGCTTGCCGCGGCGCAGCACGAGCCAGCGGCCGTGCAGCAGATCGGCCTCCGTCGGCACCGCCTCCTCGTCCGTCACCTTGACGTTGTTGAGGTAGGCACCGCCCTCCTTGACCGTCCGGCGGGCGGCCGAGCGGCTCGGCGCCAGGCCGACGGCGACCAACAGGTCGACCACCGGCTGGAGTTCGGACACCTCGGCCTTCGGGACCTCGGCCAGGGCGGCCGCCAGGGTCGGGGCCTCCAGGTCGGCGAGGTCGCCCTGGCCGAACAGCGCCTTGGACGCGGCGACGGCGCGCTCGTACTGCTCGGCGCCGTGCACGAGGGTGGTGAGCTCCTCGGCGAGGGCGCGCTGCGCGAGGCGGGCGGCGGGGCGCTCGGTGGTCTCGCGCTCGAGCTCCTCGATCTCCTCCTTCGAGCGGAAGCTGAAGATCCGCAGGAAGTTGGAGACGTCCCGGTCGTCCGCGTTCAGCCAGAACTGGTAGAAGGCGTACGGGGTGGTCAGCTCGGGGTCGAGCCAGACCGTGCCGGACTCGGTCTTGCCGAACTTGGTGCCGTCGGCCTTGACGATCAGCGGCGTGGCGAGCGCGTGGACGGACTTGCCGTCGGCCTTGCGGATCAGGTCCGTGCCGGCGGTCAGGTTGCCCCACTGGTCGCTGCCGCCGGTCTGCAGGCTGCAGCCGTAGCGGCGGTTCAGCTCCAGGTAGTCCATGCCCTGGAGGATCTGGTAGCTGAACTCGGTGTAGCTGATGCCCGCGTCGGAGTTGAGCCGTCGGGCGACGGCCTCCTTGGCGATCATGTTGTTGACGCGGAAGTACTTGCCCACGTCGCGCAGCAGGCTGATGGCGGACATCCCGGACGTCCAGTCGAGGTTGTTGACCATGCGCGCCGCGTAGGGGCCGTCGAAGTCGAGGAAGCGCGAGATCTGGGCGCGCAGGCGCTCGACCCAGCCGGCGACCGTCTCCGGGTCGTTCAGCACGCGCTCGGCGGTGGGCTTCGGGTCGCCGATCAGGCCCGTGGCACCGCCGACCAGGCCGAGCGGGAGGTTCCCCGCCTGCTGGATCCGGCGCATCGTGAGGATCTGCACCAGGTTGCCCAGGTGCAGGCTGGGGGCCGTCGGGTCGAAGCCGCAATAGAACGTGACCGGGCCGTCCGCGAACGCCTTGCGCAGTGCGTCCTCGTCGGTGGACAGGGCGATCAGCCCCCGCCACCGCAGCTCGTCGACGATGTCCGTCACGGTCACGCTTCTCCTTCGATCGGGCGCCCGCCCGGTGGTGGCCCCGGTTCCGTCGGGCCCCGGGTCGGTACGACTCCAGCGTGGTAGAGCCTACGCGGTCCGGGCCAGCGAGTTTTCGCCGAGGCGGCGTGCCGCGTTTCCCCGCCGGATCCCCGGCTCGCCTCCCCGATACCGGAAATTCCGTTGTTCGTCGGCTGGGGGCCCGTTCAGAGTGGCTTCACCGCCGTGCGGCGGCAGTGACGTGTGTGGAGACGGTCGTGCCGCCGTGGCACGCCCGCGGAAAGGGCGTGCCGAGTGCGCAACACGCTGGTTCTGAACGCGAGCTACGAGCCCCTGACGACGGTGTCGCTCCAGCGCGCCGTCGTCCTGGTGCTCCAGGACAAGGCGGTGGTGGAGCAGGCGCATCCGCTGCGCTCGATCCGGGGGACGGGAGTGACCGTCCCGGTCCCCCGGGTGATCAGACTGCAACGCTACGTCCGGGTGCCGTTCCGACAACAGGCCCCGTGGTCGCGGCGGGGTGTGCTGGCCCGGGACCAGCACCTGTGCGCCTACTGCGGTCGGCGGGCCACCACGGTGGACCACCTGCAGCCGCGGTCGCGCGGCGGCGAGGACAGCTGGCTGAACACGGTGGCCGCGTGCGCGGAGGACAACCAGCGCAAGGCGGACCGGACGCCGGAGCAGGCCGGGATGCGGCTGCTGCGTCGGCCGTTCGTGCCGACCCCGCAGGCCACCCTGATGCTCGCGCTCGGGCTGCGCGGCTCGGAGGCCAGGGAGCTGGCGGACTGGCTGCCGGAGGTACCGGCCCAGGCGGTCCCGTCGGCACTTCCGGCCGCCTGACCTGACGCCCGGCCGACCGGGGTCCGCCCGTCGGGGTCCGTCCGCCGGAGCCCGGTCGACGGACCTCGACGGGCCCCGACCGCCCCCGGCCCCGACCGGTCCGCCGACCGGGGTCCGGCGGCTACCCCTTGGCCTGGTAGACCGCCGCCGTGCCGAAGTTGGCGGAGTGCTCGGGCACCACGGCCACCCGCCCGCCGCCGATCAGCACCCGCCCGGAGACCAGCAGCGAGCCGGTGCCGGGCGGGAAGTTGCCTCCGGTCGCCTCCTGGCCGCCGGCGAGCGGGAAGCGGTTGAGGTGGGCGGGCTGGTCGCGGCGTTCGTCGGCGGCGAGCACCAGCGAGCCGCCGTCCAGGCCGACGGCCCGGACGGTGCCCTTAGCCGCGGTCGGCGACTTCCAGCGCTGCTTGCCGGTGTCGAGGTCGTAGCCGACCGCCACGGCCGGGCCGCCGCCGTTGGGCTGGACGAGCGTGGTGACCATCGTGCGGTCCTGGAAGAACACGTCGGGCGTGGCCGAGAACGTGCCGTGGGTGAGGTCCAGGCGGCCCCCGTCACCGACCACCGGTATCTCGGCGGCCGGGTCGCCGCCCGCTCCCCAGGCGAACACCCGGTCGTCCTCGGGCTTCCCGCCCGTGGTGAGGACGACGGGGGGTTCGGCGGAGAGGACGGTCACCGTCTTCGGCCGGTTGTTCAGGCCGCGCCACCAACCGACCTTGCCGTCCGCCGTGTTCAGCGCGACGGCCTGGTCGGCGGGGGTCGAGTCGGCGCACGAGGAGGCGATCAGCACGGTCTTGCCGCTGACGCCGCCGGACAGCGTGCAGAACTTGCCCTGCCCGGTGTACTGCCAGACGTCCTTGCCGTCCGCGGACTCCCAGGCGATCGCCCGGTCGTCGCCGACCGCGATCACCTTGTCCTCGGTGACGCCGATCCGGGCGACGTACGCGCCCTTGGCGTCCGAGACGCTCTTCGTCCACGCGGTCCTGCCGGTCTTGGTGTCGACGGCGGCGACGAGCGTGCACGGGCTCTTCGGGTCGGCCTGCGGCCGGAACAGCACCGCCCCCAGGCCCTCCTTGTTCACTCCGGCCGACAGCCCGCACGGCACGGCCCCGGCCGCCGGCGGCTCGACCGACCAGACGGGCTTGCCCGCCGCGAGGTCGTAGGCGCGCACCCCCGCGGCGTCGGCGCGGACCACCGCGTCGGCCAGCAGCCAGCTGCCGACCAGTGTGTCGTCGGTCCCGGTCGGCCCGGCCGCGGCGGCGGGCTGGGCGGACCACGTCCTGGTGTGGGCGACGGCGAAGCCGGGCTCGCCACCGCTGTCGGCGGCCGCCGTGCCACCGCCCTCGGCACCGACCGTCAGAGCGGCCGCGACCAGCACGCCCAGCGCGGCCACCCCGGCGCCGGTGCGCACCAGCAGGGCCCGTCGGCTGGGCACGTGCTCGCCGGAGAGCACCGTGCCGGCGGCGGCCCTGGCCCGGGCGCCGAGCGAGGACCCGGCCGGCGCAGCTGCACCGCCGCGGCGGCCGGCGGCCCGCGGGGGTGCGACGGGTGCGGGCTCCGGGGTCGACTCCCGGTCCCGGTCCGTGGCGTCCGCCGCAGCGGGCCCGGTCTCCGGCTCGGCCTCGTCGAGGTGCACGTACCCGTCGGCCGAGTACTCGGCCCCCGCCGGGACGTACAGCCCCTCCCCCGCGGGCTGTTGCCCCGGGTCCGGGTCCGGGTCCGGGTACGCCTGGTGTGGCTGGAACCGGTCCTGGAGGTGGCCGCCCTGGACATACCCGGTCGCGCCGTACCCGGCGTCGCCGTGGTGCGGGCCCGCGCCGTAGGGCGCGGGGTCGGCGTACGGCGCGGTCTGCTGGTACCACTGGGCCTGGTCGTACTGATGGGTCCGGTCGTACTGCTGAGCCCCGCCGTACCGGGAGGCCTGGTCGTACGGGAGGGCCTGGTCGAGGTGGGCGGGCTGCTCGCCGTACTGCGGCACCTGCCCGTAGCCCGCACTCGTCGGCCACTGCTCCTGCTGCCACTGCTCCTGCTGCCACTGCTCCTGCGGCCCGGACGGCGACTGCCCGAACTGCGGCTGCCCGGACGCCGCCTCTCCGGACAGCGGCTGCCCGAACGGCGCGGCCTGCGGAGGCTGCTGGTACCCACCGCCCGTCCAGGCCTGCTGCGGTTGGGGGTGCCACGGCTGCTGGTGGGCGTCTCCGAAGGGCTCCTGCGCCATCCGTTCCCGTCCCTCCGCGCCGCCGGCCAATGCGGCAGTCAGCATCTCACGCCCGCCGGAACACGCCCCTCCGCCCTCCCCCGGTGGTCCCGCAGGCCTGCCGCAGGCCTCCCTGGAGCCTCCCGCAGGCCTGCGTCGGACCGGCCCTCGGACCGGCGTCGGACCGGCGTCAGACCGCCGATTCGGCCCGCAGGGCCTCGTCGATCCGGGCGGCCAGGTCGACGTCCAGGGCGGTGAGCCCGCCGGCGCTGTGGGTGGAGAGGACGAAGCGCAGGGTGCGCCAGCGGATGTCGACGTCCGGGTGGTGGTCGAGCGCCTCGGCCTGTTCCGCGACGGCGACGACGACCCTGATCGCCGCCGGGAAGTCGGGGGCGTCGGCCGTGCGGGCGATGGCGTCGCCCTCCCGGGCCCAGTGCGGCAGCGCCGCCAGGGCCCCCGTGATCTCGTCCTCGCTCAGCCGTGCTCTGTTGCTCATCGAAGCGCTCCCGTTCGTCGTCGGGTCCAGGTGCGGGGTCAGGCGGCCCTCCGCCGCGGACGGGCCACCAGCTCGCCGCCGCAGTTGGGGCAGCCACCGGCCATGGCCTCGGTGCAGTCCGGGCAGAAGGTGCACTCGAAGGAACATATCGAGGCGGGACCGTCGGCGGTCAGCGACACCGCGCAGCGCTCGCAGGTCTCGCGCATCTCCAGGGCCACGGAGTACTCCTCGGGAGTCGGGGGCCGGCGGGACGGCCCCGCGGCCGGGGCGTTCTGACGGCCGGTCAGGCCAGCAGCAGCTTGGTGACGGCGGCGAGGCCGACCACCACGATGACCGCGCGCAGCACGGACGGCGGCAGGCGGCGGCCGACCTTGGCGCCGACCAGTCCGCCGACCAGCGAGCCCACCGCGATCAGCCCGGCGGCGGCCCAGTTCACGGTCGAGGTGAAGAGGAAGAACAGCGCGGCGACGGCGTTGACGATCATCGCCAGCGCGTTCTTCACGCCGTTGATCCGCTGGAGGTCCTCCTGGAGCAGCATGCCCATCAGCGCCATCAGCAGGACGCCCTGCGCGGCGCCGAAGTAGCCGCCGTAGATGCCGGTGAGGAAGACGCCGAAGAGCAGGACCAGGCCGCCGTCCGGGTCGCCGCCGGGGCGGCGGCGGGCGGCGACGGCCTTGGCGACCCGGGGCTGGACGACCACCAGGACGAGGGCGAGCAGGATCAGCACCGGGACGATGGCGTCGAAGGCGGCGCTGGGCAGCTTGGTCAGCAGCAGCGCGCCGAGCAGTCCGCCGAGCAGCGAGGCGCTGCCCAGGCGCAGCAGCCGGCGGCCCTGGCCGACCAGTTCGCGCCGGTAGCCGATCACGCCGCTGAGCGAACCGGGCACCAACCCGAAGGAGTTGGAGACGTTGGCGGTGACCGGCGGGATGCCGACGGCGAGCAGCACCGGGAAGGTGATCAGGGTGCCGGAGCCGACGATCACGTTGATCATCCCCGCGCCGACGCCCGCCACCAGGACGGCGACGGCCTCCCAGAGCGTCATGGGTCACCTCTCCTCTCGGTCCTGTCCGAACGGATCATGCCGGACGGCCCACCGGCCGGACCAGAGCCGCCCACGATTCGGGACGCACGCCACACCCGCGGCCCGGGCGCCCACCGGGCCGGCTCCCCCGGACCGGCCGCGCCCGCGTGGCGGGGCACCGCCGCCCGCGCGTGGCGGGGCCCCACCGCCCGCGCAACGACGGGGGCCCGCCGCCACCTGGCGACGGGCCCCGGGAGCGGGACGGCTCAGCCGGTCACTCCGGGTCGATCTTGCGGTACTCGCGCGCCGGGTCCACCCGGGGACGGGCGGCGCCCTTCTCGGTGTCCACCGGGCGCGGGCCGGAGGCCGGGTCGATCGGCACCTGGGTGGAGGCGGGCGCCACCGGCGGGACGGTCGGGGCGGCGACCGCGCCACCGTTCACCGCACCGCCGTTGCCGGTCATGCCGGTGAACGCGCCGCCGAGGCCCTTCAGCGCGTCGCCGACCTCGCTCGGGATGATCCAGAGCTTGTTGGAGTCGCCCTTGGCCAGCTCGGGCAGGGTCTGCAGGTACTGGTAGGCGAGCAGCTTCTGGTCGGCGTCGCCGTCGTGGATGGCCTCGAAGACCGTCCGGATCGCGGCCGCCTCACCGTCGGCGCGCAGCACCGCGGCCTGCGCCTCACCCTCGGCCTTGAGCACCTCGGCCTGCTTCTCACCCTCGGCCTTGAGGATCTGCGCCTGGCGCTGGCCCTCGGCGGTGAGGATCGCGGCGCGCTTGTCGCGGTCGGCGCGCATCTGCTTCTCCATCGAGTCCTGGATGGAGGTCGGCGGCTCGATGGCCTTCAGCTCGACGCGGTTGACGCGGATGCCCCACTTGCCGGTGGCCTCGTCCAGGACGCCGCGCAGGCCGGCGTTGATGACCTCGCGCGAGGTCAGCGTGGACTCGAGGTCCATCGAGCCGATGATGTTGCGCAGCGTGGTGACGGTCAGCTGCTCGATGGCCTGGATGTAGCTGGCGACCTCGTAGGTGGCCGCGCGGGGGTCGGTGACCTGGTAGTAGATCACCGTGTCGATGTTGACGACCAGGTTGTCCTGGGTGATCACCGGCTGCGGGGGGAACGGCACGACCTGTTCGCGCAGGTCGATGCGGTTGCGGACCCTGTCGATGAACGGGACGACGATGTTCAGCCCCGCGTTGAGCGTCCGGGTGTAGCGGCCGAAGCGCTCCACGATCGCGGCGCTGGCCTGCGGGATGACCTGGATCGTCTTGATCAGCGCGATGAAGGCCACCACGACCAGGACGACCAAAACGATAAGGACGGGTTCCACGGACTCTCCCCTAGACGACCAGGGCGGTCGCGCCCTGGATTTCGACGACGTCGACCTGCTGCCCCGGTTGGTACACGCTGTCCGGGTGGAGCGCGCGGGCCGACCAGATCTCGCCGTTGAGCTTGATCCGGCCGCCCTCCCCGTCGACGGTTTCCGCGACGACCGCGGTGGCGCCCTGGAGCGCCTCGATGCCCATCTTCACGTGCGGGCCCCGGCGCAGCTGCCGGTACGCGATCGGGCGCACCACCACCAGCATCGCGACCGAGACCCCGACGAAGGCCAGGGTCTGCCAGACCACTCCCGCACCCAGCCCGGCCACGCCGGCGGCGGCCGCCGCACCGACCGCGAACATGGCGAACTCCGGCATCGCGGTCAGCACCAGCGGTATGCCGAGCCCGACGGCGGCCAGGAGCCACCAGATCCAGCTGTCCACGCGTCCATCCTAGGGAGCGAAGGGTCTTCCAGGCGGACAGTTCCCGCAGGTCGAGGGGCGGAAACCGGTCGCACGTGCGACCGGTCCCCGCGGTCTCCCGGCGGCGTCGCGGACGGCGGGTCAGCCCAGCGGCAGGCCCTGCGCCGACCAGCGGTCCCCGTGGCGCTCCAGGGTGAGCGGCAGGCCGAAGCACTTGGAGAGGTTGCGGGCGGTCAGTTCGGTGTCGATCGGGCCGGCGGTGAGCACCTTGCCCTGCCGGATCATCAGGACGTGGGTGAAGCCCGGCGCGATCTCCTCCACGTGGTGGGTGACCATCGCCATGGCGGGCGCGAACTCGTCCTGGGCGAGCGCGCCGAGCCGGCGGACCAGGTCCTCGCGGCCGCCGAGGTCCAGGCCGGCCGCGGGCTCGTCGAGCAGCAGCAGCTCGGGATCGGTCATCAGGGCGCGGGCGATCAGGGTGCGCTTGCGCTCGCCCTCGGAGAGGGTTCCGAACTTGCGGCCGGTCAGGCCCGCCATGCCGAGGCGGTCGAGCAGCGCGAGGGCGCGGGACTCGTCGGACTGCTCGTAGGTCTCCTGCCAGCTGACGGTCATGCCGTAGGCGGCGGTGAGCACGGTCTGCAGCACGGTCTGCTCGGCCGGCAGCTTGTCGAACATGGCGGCGCCGGCCAGCCCGATCCGCGAGCGCAGCTCGAAGACGTCGACCTCGCCCAGCTTCTCGCCCAGCACGGACACCTTGCCCGCGGTCGGGAACAGGTAGGTGGCGGCGATCTGCAGCAGCGTGGTCTTGCCGGCGCCGTTGGGGCCGAGGATGACCCAGCGCTCCCCCTCGGAGATGGACCACGAGACCTGGTCGACCAGCGCGCGCCCCTCCCGGACCACGGATACGTCCACCAGCTCCAGCACGTCGCTCATGCCTACGCCTTCCCCAATACAAGAATTTCGGCCGTCGGTGCGGGCGGCGAGCCTACTCCGGCAGCCGGTGGGCACGGGGTGGGTGCGCCGCACACGCATGGGCAAACCTACGCCACGCGGATGACCGCCGATTCCGTAGGCTGGCCGGATGCTCGTGACTCCTGCCGACAATCCGTACGAAGAACCCCGTTCGGGGCGGCTGACCGCCTGGGGCAACGCCCTGCTGGCCGGTCTGGTGCCGCCCGACGACGCCGCCGCGGCCGTGCTGGGCGACGACGAGAGCCATCGGGTCACCGGTCTGCCCGGGGACGGACCGGGCGAGCTGCACGGCCTCACCTGGGCCCTGGGGCGGCTGCGGGTCCTCGGCGTGAAGGGCCTGCGGCTGGCCCTGCCGTCCGCCGGACACCCGCTGGGGCTGACCGGCCCGGCGCCGTTCAACGAGCGGGCCATGGGCGCGGGCGAGGCGGTGCTGGCGGTGGGGGTGCCGCTCGGCCTGGTCCCGGAGGTGGAGGTGTTCGGCCCCGCCGGTGACCGTTCGGCCACCGTCCTGTGGCGCTGCACCGAGGTCGAGGACGCCCCGCCGGCCGACGTGCCCTCGCTGCACGAGGCCGAGCGGGAGCTGGCGGACGGTCTGCGCGAGGCGACGCTGATGCTGACCCGGCTGGACGTGGCGGGCGCGGGCCCGGAGGCGCTGCGGGCCCTGGAGGCCCACCGGCGGCGCGGGCACGTCGAGCTGCTGGCGCCCGGCTACCCGCCGCGGGCCGTGCGGGTGCTGGAGTCGGCCCGGCAGGTGTCGGCACTGCTGGCGATCGCCGCGGGCGGGCACGGCGCGGCCGTGAGCGCCTCCGAGATGGCCGCGCGCGGGGCGGTGCTGGCGCCGCTGCGCCGCACCGCCCGGCGGGCCCAGGTGGCCGCCTACAACGCGTTGGTGGACGAGCGCGACGCGCGCTGACCGCCCGGGCCCGGCGCGGGGACTCGGACGCTAGCGGGCCTCGCCGTTGCGGACGGCCCACAGCGCCGCCTGGGTGCGGTCCGCGAGGTCCAGCTTCATCAGGATGTTGGAGACGTGGGTCTTCACCGTCTTCTCCGACAGGTGCAGGCTGCGCGCGATCTCCCGGTTGGAGCGACCGTCGGCGATGTGGCCGAGGACCTCGCGCTCGCGCTCGGTGAGGGTGCCGCCGCGGCCCTGCGGGGCCCGCGGCCCCTCGTCGGCGAGCAGCGCCTCGGCCAGTTCCGGCTGGAGCAGGACGTGGCCCGCGTGCACCGAGCGGATCGCACCGGCCAGCGCTTCGGGGTCGACGTCCTTGTAGACGTACCCGGCGGCGCCGGCCCGCAGCGCCGGGACCATGGTGCGGTGCTCGGTGAAGCTGGTGACGATCAGGATGCGGGCCCGGCTGCCCTCGCCCTTGAGCGTGCGCAGCGCCTCGATGCCGTCGACGCCGGGCATCTTGAGGTCCATCAGCACGACGTCGGGGTCGAGTTCTCGGGCGCGGTCGACGCCCTCCGCGCCGTCGGCGGCCTCGCCGACCACCTCGATGTCGTCCTGGACCTCCAGGAAGGTGCGCAGGCCGCGGCGGACCACCTGGTGGTCGTCGACCAGCAGGACACGGATCGACGCAGCGCTGTCAGGCACCGGGGACCTCCATCTCGACGAGCGTCCCCCGACCGGGGGCGGAATCCAGCATGAGCGTGCCGCCGACGGCGGCCGCGCGGTCGCGCATCGAGGCGAGGCCGAGGTGGCGGCCGGCCCGGCGGACGGACTCGGGGTCGAAGCCCCGCCCGTCGTCGCGCACCCGCAGGACGGCGCCGCGCCCCGGGGTGCCGGCCAGGGTGACGGTGACCCGGCCGGCGCCGGAGTGGCGCAGCGCGTTGTGCAGCGCCTCCTGGGCGACCCGCAGCAGTGCGGCCTCCTGGGCGGGCGGCAGGGCGCGGACCCCGTCGGCGGCGAAGGCGACGTCGGCGGTGTGGGCCCGGTCGAGGACCTGCACCTGGGAGGCGAGGGTGGCGCTCAGCCCGTCCTCCTCGAGGGCGGCCGGGCGCAGTTCGACGACGACGGCGCGCAGTTCGTCGGCGGCCTCGGCGGCCAGCCGGGCCACCTCGGCGAGTTCGGCGCGGGCCCGGGCCGGGTCGCGGTCGACGAGGGTGGCGGCAGCCTTGGCGGTGAGCCGCAACGAGAAGAGCTTCTGCGAGACGGCGTCGTGCAGGTCGTGGGCGATCCGGGCGCGCTCGCCGGCGAGGGTGAGTTCGCGGCTGCGCTCGTAGAGGCGGGCGTTGGACAGGGCGAGGGCGGCGTGCGCGGCGAGGATCCGCAGCAGTTCCTCGTCGTGGTCGGTGAACAGGCCGCCGCCGCGCTTGTTGGCGAGGAAGACGACACCGATGACCTGGGGTTCGTCCTCGGCGGCCTCGGCGTCGAGGATCGGCATGCCGAGGAAGGCGTCCATCTCGGGGTGGGCGGCGGGCCAGCCGCCGAAGGCGGGTGCCCGGCGGACGTCGGCGAGCCGGGTGGAGCCGGTCTCGTGCAGCATCTTGGCGAGCACGCCGTGCTGGCGGGGCAGCGGGCCGATCGCCCGCCACTGCTCGTCGGTGACGCCGTCGACGACGAACTGGGCGAAGCCGCCGTGGTCGTCGGGCACTCCGAGGGCGGCGTACTCGGCGCCGAGGAGGTCGCGGGCGGAGGCGGTGATGCGGCGCAGCACCTCGCGGACCTCCAGGTGCCGGCTCATCGCGAGCAGCGCCTGGCTGACCTCCTCGATGCCGGTCAGGCAGGGGTCGCAGGCGGGCACGGGGCCGGCCGGGCTCCGCTGGTCACTGGGCGTGCTGGGCATGACGCCAAACTACCGCCGTCGCGGGGGCGGCCGCGTCCGTCCACGGCCGCGCGGGACGCAGGTCCCGGGACCTAGGTCGTCGGGCCCGGGCCGGGCGGCGGGGGCGACGGGCGACCGGGGGGCGACGGGGGCTGCCGGGCGAGCGACCGGGGGGCGACGGGGGCTGCCGGGCGAGCGACCGGGGGGCGACGGGGGCTGCCGGGCCCGGGCCGGGCGGGACCCGCCCCGGGAACGCCGGAGGGCGGCCCTCCCGGGGTGGGAGGGCCGCCCTCTGCCGGCCGGGCTGGCGGGGCTCAGCCCTTCTGCATGACCTCGGGCTCGTGGCGGCGCTGGAGCCTGGTGACGACGACGCCGATGACGATCGAGATGACCACCAGGGCGCCCGCGTCGATGGCCCACTGGGCGACGCTGTGCGTCCAGAGCGGGTCGTACTCGGGGTTCTGGAAGTCCTTGTTCCAGGGGCCCATGAGCTTCGACAGGTCGAGCGTGGTGGACACGATGCCGGTGCCCCAGCGGGCCGGCATCAGCCAGGCGACCTGCTCCAGGCCGGGCTTGCTGAAGATCTGGAACAGGCAGCCGGTGAAGACGACCTGGACGATGGCGAACATGACCAGCAGCGGCATGGTCTTCTCGGCGGTCTTCACCAGCGCGGAGATCATCAGACCGAACATCATCGCGGCGAAGCTGAGCAGGATCATGCCGATGGTCATCTCGATCAGCGGCACGTCCTTGACGATCAGGCCGTGCTCGGGCAGCTTGCGCGGCAGGAAGCCGACGGCGGAGATGATGGCGCCCTGGATCACGCTGAAGATGCCCAGCACGATGATCTTGGACATCATGTACGCCGACCGGGAGAGCCCGGTGGCCCGTTCCCGTTCGTAGATCGCCCGTTCCTTGATCAGCTCACGGACCGAGTTGGCCGCGCCGGAGAAGCAGGCGCCGATCGCCAGGATCAGCATGATCGTCGCGGCCCCGCTGTTGAGGTGGAGCTGCGTCTTCGGGTTGGGGGCGAGCCCCGGTTCGTTCGGGATCAGCACGCTGACCGCGCCGATGACCGCGGGCAGCAGCACCGACAGGGCCAGGAACCCCCGGTCGGAGGCGAGCACCGACATGTAGCGGCGCATCAGCGTCCACAGCTGCGAGCCCCAGCTCTGCGGCTTCGGCGGGCGGACGGCCTCCTGCGCGACCTGGGCGTGCTGCACCTCGCCGGACTCCACGTCGGGGGCGGAGTACTGCTGGTAGTGCACCGAACCGCGGTAGCGGCCGGCCCAGTCGTGGTCCGGGTAGTTCTCGAAGGCCTGGAAGACGTCGGCCCAGGTCTCGTACCCGAAGAAGTGCAGCGCCTCGTCCGGCGGCCCGAAGTAGGCCACCGAGCCACCCGGCGCCATGACCAGCAGGCGGTCGCAGAGCGCGAGTTCGGCCACCGAGTGGGTGACGACCAGGATGGTGCGCCCGTCGTCGGCGAGGCCGCGCAGCATCTGCATGACCTCGCGGTCCATGCCCGGGTCGAGGCCCGAGGTGGGCTCGTCCAGGAAGATCAGCGACGGCTTGGTGAGCAGTTCGAGGGCGACCGAGACGCGCTTCTGCTGGCCGCCGGAGAGCGCGGTGATCTTGTTGTCGGCGCGCTTGTCCAGGCGCAGCTCGTAGAGCACCTCGTCGATCCGGGCCTCGCGCTCGCGGGCCTCGGTGTCGCCGGGGAAGCGCAGCCGGGCCGCGTACTTGAGGCCGGTGCGGACGGTGAGCTCCTTGTGCAGGATCTCGGACTGCGGCACCAGGCCGATCCGCGAGCGGAGTTCGGCGAACTGCTTGTAGAGGTTGCGCCCGTCGTACAGCACGTCGCCGCGGTCGGCCGGGCGGTAACCGGTGAGGGCGCGCAGCAGGGTCGACTTTCCGGAGCCGGAGGGGCCGATGACGGCGACCAGGGACTTCTCCGGGACGCCGAAGCTGACGTCGTTGAGCAGGATCTTCTTGGCGCCCTTGTGCTCGACCTCGACGGTCAGGTGGCGGGCGGAGAAGGAGACCGCGCCGGTGTCGACGAACTCCTGCAGCTGGTCGCCGACCAGGACGAAGCTGGAGTGGCCGACGGTCAGCCGGTCCTGCGGGCCCATCAGCTGGCGCTGGACCCGCTGGCCGTTGAGGAAGATGCCGTTGTGGCTGCCGAGGTCGACGATCTCGTAGCGGCCGTCGGGCAGCTGATGCAGTTCGGCGTGGTGGCGGGAGACCTGGAGGTCGGAGACCACGATGTCGTTGTCGAGCGCACGACCGATCCGGACGGTGCGCATGGCCGACGTCAGGTTGCGGATCATCGTCGGCTGCGGACCGCCGCCGCCGTGCTGCGGCGCCGACGGGAAGGCCTGCTGCTGCGGGAAACCGCCCTGCTGGGGCGGGAGGCCGCCCTGCTGCTGCGGGAACGGCTGCTGCTGGCCCGCCCACCCCTGCTGCGGCTCGGGCTGCGGGGCGTACGGGGCCTGCGGCGACCAGCCCTGCTGCGGGGCCGGCGGCTGGGGCGTCGGGGTGGCGCTGCGGCTGGTGGCGGCCTCGTGCCAGGCGGGGGCCTGCGGGGCGGCGGCCTGGGCGGGCGCGGAGAAGCCGAGCCGGGGGCCGTTCTCCGGGTTGCCGAGGTTGACGGCGGCACCGGGGAACAGCTGGGCCTGCATCGTGCGGGCACCGGCGACGTAGGTGCCGTTGGTGCTGCCGTGGTCGTCCAGCTGCCAACCGCTGCCGTTGAAGGTGATGGTCCCGTGGTGCCAGGAGACCCTGGCGTCGTCGAACGGGAAGTCCGACTGCGGGTTGCGCCCGATGGTGTAGGACCGCCCGGGCTCCAGAGTCCGCTGCTGTCCGTTGATCTCAATGACGAGTTGCGGCACTGCTCGCCTGCCCCGCTCTCTCGGTCCCCCGAATTGTGGCCCCCGACCAGGGGTGCGATGTTCCTGAAACTGACGGGGGGAATCATTCCAGCCCGCCGACCGCCAATAAAAGTCACCCCGGGTGACTGTGACCAGGCTGCTACCCGGGCGCGCGTCCGCGACGTGGGACGGGTGCTCTGGGGCCCGCGGCCGACGGGTAGCGTGGGAGGCACCATGAACGCATCGCCCCTGGCCGCTGAGCCCCTCCCCGCCGCCCAGCCCCGGACCGCGGACGAGCGCACCCTGCTCGTCAAGGTGTTCGGCAAGGACCGCCCCGGCATCACCGCCGGCCTCTTCGCCACCCTGGCCGGCTTCGGCGTCGACGTGATCGACATCGAACAGGTCGTGACCCGTGGCCGCATCACCCTGTGCGCCCTGGTCACCCCGCCCACCGCCCCCGGCGCCGAGGGCGGTCTGCGGGCCACCGTGCACCGCTGGGCCGAGGAGCAGAAGCTCCAGGCCGAGATCCTCTCCGGCATCGGCGACAACCGGCCGCGCCGCGAGGGCCGTTCGCACGTCACCGTGCTCGGCAACCCGCTGACCTCCGCCGCGGTCTCCGCGCTCACCTCGCGGATCACCGCCGCCGGCGGCAACATCGACCGCGTCTTCCGGCTCGCCAAGTACCCGGTGACGGCGGTCGAGCTCGCCGTGTCCGGCGTGGCCACCGACGAGCTGCGGGCCGAGCTCGCCCAGGAGGCGGCCGCCCAGCGGGTGGACGTCGCGGTGGTCGCGGCCGGGCTGGAGCGCCGGGCCAAGCGCCTGGTGGTGATGGACGTCGACTCCACGCTGATCCAGGACGAGGTGATCGAGCTGTTCGCGGCCCACGCGGGCTGCGAGGAGGAGGTCGCCGGGGTGACCGCGGCCGCGATGCGCGGGGAGCTGGACTTCGCCGAGTCGCTGCGGGCCCGGGTGGCGCTGCTGGCCGGCCTGGACGCCTCGGTGACCGAGAAGGTGCGCGCGGAGGTCCGCTTCACGCCGGGCGCCCGCACCCTGATCCGCACGCTGCAGCGACTGGGCTTCCAGGTCGCGGTGGTCTCCGGCGGGTTCACCCAGGTCACCGACCACCTGGTGGAGCAGCTGGGGCTGGACTTCGCGGCCGCCAACACCCTGGAGGTGGTGGACGGGAAGTTCACCGGCCGGGTGGTCGGCGAGATCGTGGACCGCGCCGGCAAGGCCCGCTGGCTGGCCCGGTTCGCCGAGCAGGCCAAGGTGCCGCTGGAGCAGACGGTGGCGATCGGCGACGGCGCCAACGACCTGGACATGCTGAACGCGGCCGGGCTCGGCGTGGCGTTCAACGCCAAGCCGGTGGTGCGCGAGGCCGCCGACACCGCGGTGAACGTGCCGTTCCTGGACACCGTGCTGTACCTGCTGGGCATCACCCGCGAGGAGGTCGAGGCGGCCGACGCGCTCGACGGTACCCCGACCGAGTAGGACCCGAGGACGTACGAGAGGGGCGCGCAGACTGGTCCGCGCGCCCCTCTCCCGTGCCCGGCCAGGCCGGCCCGCCGGGCTCCGGCGGGGGCCGCTCCGGCGGACCTCAGTCCTGCGGCGTGTGGTACGCGACGAGCGCGGCGGCGCCCGGCTCGACGCCCTTCCAGGACCCGTTGAAGTCGAGCACCGCGATCGCCGCCGTCGGGAAGCCCCCGAGACGCAGCCGCTCCAGCGCGTCCCGGTCGCCCTCGTCCCCGGCCAGCACCTGGGTCAGGCCCAGCACGCCGGGGTTGTGCCCGACCAGCACCACGTCCGAGTACTCCTCCGGGGTCTCCTGGAGGACGGCGATGATCTCGCCCGGGCTGGCCTCGTAGATCCGGTCCTCGTACACCGTCTTGCGGGCCCGCTTGGGCAATTCGTGCGCCGCCAGCTTCCAGGTCTCGCGGGTGCGCAGCGCCGTGGAGCAGAGCACGTAGTCGGGGTTGATGCCGGAGTCGGACAGCCAGCGGCCGGCGTCCGGGGCCTGGTGACGGCCCCGGTCGGCCAGCGGCCGCTCGTGGTCGTCCACGCCGTTGGGCCAGTCGGCCTTGGCGTGGCGGAGAACGATGATCCTGCGGGGCGTGTCGGCGCTCATACCCAGCAAGCTTGGCAGAAAAGCCGCTCGGCGGCGCGACGCTCCCGGCCGCCGCCACTCCCAGGGGTGGCGGGTGCCGTCACGCGCCGTTCACCGGCGGGTCACCCCGGGTACGGCGGCGGGCGGGCTCCGACGGGCGGGCGGGTCAGCCCATGGACGAGGCGACGGAGGCGATGACCGCCACCAGCACCACGACGCCGACGATCGCGAGGGCGAGGCGGCCGAGCTGCTTGCGGCCGTCGGTGGGGTTGGGATCGAGAACGGGCATGCCCGGAATTCTCCCACCTCGAACGCGCCCGCCCGGCACCGGCCCCTCGATCCGGGGCAGCCGTTGGCCCGCGCTTGGCCGGGCCTTGACCGACGCGGCCGGACCCGCACCCGGACGGGGCGGGGTTCGGCCCCGCCCCGCGCGGTCGGACCCCGCCGAGCGGTCGGGCCTTGACCCGAGCGGTCAGGCCCCGCCTCGCGCGGTCAGGCCCTGACCCGCTCCGCGGGGTGGACCGCCTCGTCCTCGATGTGCCGGGCCCTCGCGGCCCGCAGCCCGAACAGCATCTGCGGCACCAGCAGCAGCGCCAGGAAGCCCAGCGGCAGGTACCACTCGCCGGTGAGGCCGTAGATCCGACCGATCAGGATCGGGCCGGGGACGGCGATCAGGTAGCCGACGCCCTGGGCGAAGGCGGACAGCTGCGCGACCCCGCCCGCGGTCCGGGCGCGCAGCCCGATCATGGTCAGCACCAGCGGGAAGGCGCAGTTGGACAGGCCCACCAGGACCGCCCAGACCCAGGGGGCACCGGCCGGGGCCAGCGCCAGCCCGGCGTAACCGGCGATGCCGAAGGCCGCCAGCACGACGACGAAGAGCCGCTGGTCGCCGCGGCGGGCGGCCAGGTTGGGCAGCACGAAGGAGACCGGCACGCCGATCACCATGGTCACGGCGAGCAGCACCCCCGAGGTGCCCTCGTCGACCCCGGCGTCCTGGAAGATCTTCGGCAGCCAGCCCATCACCACGTAGGCGCCGGTGGCCTGGAGGCCGAAGAAGCAGGCCATCGCCCAGGCCGTCCGGCTGCGGGTGATCGGCAGCCTGGCGGGCGCGGCGGGCGGGCCGCCGGCGCGTTCGCGCCGCTCGCGGTTGGCGCGCAGCACCGGCAGCCAGAGCAGCAGGGCCAGGGCGCCGAGGCCGGCCCAGACGCCCAGGCCGACGCGCCAGTCGCCGCCGAGCGCGCTGGTCATCGGCACGGTGACGGCGGCGGCCAGCGAGGTGCCGGCCGACAGCGACATCGAGTAGAGGCCGATCATCGGCCCGACCTTCTCCGGGAAGTAGCGCTTGATCACCACCGGGATCAGCACGTTGGAGACGGCCACACCGGCCAGCGCGAGCGCGGTCAGCAGCAGGAACACCGCGGTGCCGCCGGCGAAGGAGCGGGCCAGCACGCCCGCGGTGATCGCACCCATGCCCGCGGTGATCACCGCGATCGGGCCGATCCGCCGGGCCATCGAGGGCGCGGCGAAGCCGAACAGCCCGAAGCAGAGCGAGGGGACGGCGGTGAGCAGCCCGGCGAGCGTGGGGTTCATCCCGAGCTCGGAGCGGACCGGGTCCATCAGCGGCCCGAGGCTGGTGACCACGGGGCGCAGGTTGAAGGCGGCGGCGGCGATCGCGACGGCGAACAGCACGCCCAGGTAGCGGGAGGGGTGGGAGGGCCGCTCGGTCTGCGGCCGGGCCTCGGTTCGTGGGGAGGCGGCGGTGTCTGCTGCGGGAGGCATGGCGCCATCATAGAATGATGGGATGAATTGATGCACCTCGGACTTGGCATGATGTGCCGACCCCGTTCGTTCCCCCACCGGACGTCGGCCCCCACCGACCGGACCCGTTCGTCCTCCCACCCGCAGCCGCAAGGAGTCCCCGTGGCGCTGTCCTCGCCGAGGCGCACCCCCCTGTCCGACCAGGTGATCGCGCAGCTGCGCGCCCAGATCACCTCCGGGGAGTGGCCCGTCGGCTCGCGCATCCCGACCGAGGCCGCGCTGGTCGAGCAGCTCGGCGTCGCCCGCAACACCGTCCGCGAGGCCGTCCGCGCCCTCGCGCACAACGGGCTGCTCGACATCCGCCAGGGGTCCGGCACCTACGTGCTCGCCACCAGCGAACTCGCGGGGGTGATGCACCGCCGGTTCGCCGACGCCGACCAGGCCCAGGTCGCCGAGCTGCGGGCCGCCCTGGAGACCTCGGCGGCCGGCCTGGCCGCCGCCCGTCGCACCGACCGCGACCTCGGCCTGCTGGACGCCGCGCTGGACCGCCGCGAGGCCGCCTGGCACTCCGGCGACGCGGAGGACTTCGTCCAGGCCGACGCCGCGTTCCACCAGGCCGTGGTGGCCGCCGCCCACAACGACGTGCTCGCCGCCGTGTACGCCGACCTCGGCGAGGTCACCCGCGCCCACCTGCGGCACGACGTCGGCCCGGAACTGATCGCCGAGCGTTACATCGGCCACGACACCATCCTCGACGCCATCCGGGCGGGCGACGCCCAGCGCGCCTCGGTCGAGGCCGGCCGCGCCATCGGCGCCTGCGGCCCGGCCGACGCCTGAGCGGCCCCGGACGCGGGAACGCCGCTGCCCGGCACCCCCACGGGGTACCGGGCAGCGGCGTACGGCGGAGCGGTCAGGCGCCGATGGCGTGCAGACCGCCGTCGACGTGGACGATCTCGCCGGTGGTCTTCGGGAACCAGTCCGACAGCAGCGCGACGACGCCGCGGCCGGCCGGCTCCGGGTCGCTCAGGTCCCACTTCAGCGGGGAACGGTGGTTCCAGGTGTCGGCCAGGTCGCCGAAGCCCGGGATGGACTTGGCGGCCATCGAACCGATCGGGCCCGCCGAGATCAGGTTGCAGCGGATGTCCCGCGAGCCCAGGTAGCGGGCCAGGTAGCGGTTGGTCGACTCCAGGGCGGCCTTGGCCGGGCCCATCCAGTCGTACTGCGGCCACGCGTACTGCGCGTCGAAGGTGAGGCCGACGACCGAGCCGCCGTCCTGCATCAGCGGCAGCAGCGCCATGGTCAGCGACTTCAGCGAGAAGGCCGAGACCTGCATCGCGGTGGCCACGGACTCCCACGGGGTGTCCAGGAAGTTGCCGCCCAGCGCGTCCTGCGGGGCGAAGCCGATCGAGTGGACGATGCCGTCCAGGGTCGGCAGGGTCTCGCGGACCTGGTCGGCGATGCCCGCCAGGTCCTCCTCGCTGGAGACGTCCAGCGACAGCACCTTGACCGGCTTCGGCAGCTTCTTGGCGATCCGCTCGGTCAGGCTCGGGCGCGGGAAGGCGGTGAGGATGATCTCCGCGCCCTGTTCCTGCGCCAGCCTGGCGGTGTGGAAGGCGATGGAGGACTCCATCAGCACACCGGTGATCAGGATCCGCTTGCCCTCGAGGATTCCACTCATGATCAGTGACCCATGCCCAATCCGCCGTCGACGGGAATGACGGCTCCGGTGATGTACGCGGCCTCGTCCGAACCGAGGAACCGCACGGTGGAGGCGACCTCGGCGGGCGACGCGTAGCGGCCCAGCGGCACGCCCGAGACGATCTCCGCGCGGCGCTCGTCGCTGAGCACGGCGGTCATGTCGGTGTCGACGAAGCCGGGGGCGACCACGTTGACGGTGATGTTGCGCGGGCCGAGCTCGCGCGCCAGCGAACGGGCGAAGCCGACCAGGCCCGCCTTGGACGCGGCGTAGTTCGCCTGGCCCGGCGAGCCGGAGAGGCCCACGACCGAGGAGATCAGCACCACGCGGCCCTTGCGGGCGCGCATCATCAGCTTGGAGGCGCGCTTCACGACCCGGAAGGCACCGGTCAGGTTGGTGTCCAGGACGGAGGTGAAGTCCTCCTCGGACATGCGCAGCAGCAGGGTGTCGTTGGTGATGCCCGCGTTGGCGACCAGCACCTGGACGGCGCCGTGCTTCTCCTCGATCTCGGTGAACGCGGCGTCGACCTGGGCGGCGTCCGTGATGTCGCAGCGCACCGCGAGGACGTCGTACTTCTCCAGGGCCTCGGGCACCTCGCCCGAGCGACTGGTGATGGCCACCTTGTCGCCGGCTTCGGCGAAGGCCTGGGCGATCGCGAGGCCGATGCCCCGGTTTCCTCCGGTGACGAGAACCGAGCGGCTCAACGATCCACCTCTCTCCGTGTGTGAGCGCGTACGTCGGAAACGCGTACGCAGTGTGACGCTATCGGGCGGTCGGCGGTGTCGACGCATCGAGCTCCCACAGCGCCGCACGATCGGAACTGTCGCAATCCGACAATCCGTACCCGGAGCGCCCGGTGCCCGCTCACCTGCCCCGATCGGGTCGAGGCCGGGGCCGGGCCGGGGGTACCGTACGGGAACAACACCCCCGGGCGCACCCGTTGCCCCCGTGGTGCGGACCGACCCGGGACCGGCCGTACCGCCTCCCCCCGTGAGTCCCGGCGAGGAACGAAGGCAGGGCGCATGACCAAGGCACGGCCCGGGAGCACCCCCCGGCGCGGACGACTGCTGGCCCTGACCGCCCTGGCGGCCGGCCTGGGAGCGGCCGCCTGGTCGCTGCGCGACCTGCCGGCGGCGTTCGGGCGCCGGCCCGACGGCGAGCGCGAGGAGCGGGTGCGCGACTCCCCGCAGTACCGCGACGGCGTCTTCCACAACGCCCCCTCGACCCTCGCCCGCGCCGCCGCCGGGCCGGGCTTCGACCGCGGGACGGCCCGGCGGATGCTGTTCGAGCGCGAGGGCCGCGTCCCCGCCAACCCGGTGCCCACCGTCCGCCCGGCCGGGGCCGCGGACGCCTGCGCCGAGGGGGTCGCGATCACCTGGTACGGGCACGCCTCGGCGCTGGTCGAGATCGAGGGCGCCCGGGTGCTGCTCGACCCGATCTGGAGCGATCGCTGCTCCCCGTCCGCGCACGTCGGGCCCAAGCGGCTGCACCCGGTGCCGGTCGAGCTGGAGGAGCTCCCGCAGGTCGACGCGGTGCTGATCTCGCACGACCACTACGACCACCTGGACATGGCGACGGTCAAGCGCCTGGTGCGCAGCCAGTCCGCGCCGTTCGCGGTGCCGCTGGGCATCGGCGGCCACCTGCGCCGCTGGGGCGTCCCGGAGCACCGGATCATCGAGCTGGACTGGGACGAGACCTGCACGCTCGGCGAGCTGGTGCTCACCCTCACCTCCGCGCACCACTTCTCCGGCCGCGGCCTGACCCGCAACACCACCCTGTGGGGCTCCTGGGTGATCGCCGGCCCGACCCGCAAGGTCTTCTACACCGGCGACTCCGGCTACTTCGAGGGCTACGCCAGGATCGGCGCCCAGCACGGCCCCTTCGACGCCGCGCTGGTGCAGATCGGCGCCTACGACGCGGCCTGGGCCGACATCCACATGACCCCCGAGGACGCCGTGCTCGCCCACCGCGACCTCGGCGCCGGCCTGCTGGTGCCGGTGCACTGGTGCACCTTCAACCTCGGCCTGCACCCGTGGGCCGAGCCGGTGGAGCGGCTGCTGGCCGAGGCGAAGACGCAGGCCGTCCCGCTGGCCGTGCCGCGCCCCGGCGAGCGGGTCGACGTGGACAACCCGCCGGAGCTGGACGGCTGGTGGGAGGCGGTCGGCTGACCCGGCCGGCATGACGGCGGCGCACCGGTCGAAATGCGCTGGCCGAAACCCCCTGGACGGGCCATGATGCGGTGCGGGCGCCCCTGTGCGGCGCCGCACCGCCACCCTCCGCGACCAGGGAGCCCGATTGCCTCCGATCCCTCCGGCCGACAGCGTCGGCGCCCCGCACGGGCGCGCCGTCGACCCGCTGTTCCTCGAGCTGCCGCTGCGCACCCTCGCCGACGCCGCCCTCACCCGGGCCCGCGAACTCGGCGCCGGCCACGCCGACTTCCGCCTGGAGCGGGTCCGCAGCGCCTCCCGGCGACTGCGTGACGCCCGCCCGGCCGGCACCTCCGACAGCGTGCAGCTGGGCTTCGCCGTCCGGGTCCTGCTGGACGGCGCCTGGGGCTTCGCCGCCGGGGTCGACCTCACCCCCGCCGCGGCGGCGAGGGTGGCCGAGCAGGCCGTCGCGGTGGCCCGGCTCTCCGGGGGGATCAGCCGGACCGCGGGCTCCACCGAGCGGGTCGAACTGGCCGACGAACCCGTCCACCGGGACGCCACCTGGGTCTCCTCCTACCGGGAGAACCCCTTCGACGTGCCGGACGCGGAGAAGACGGCGCTGCTCGCCGACTGGAGCGCACGGCTGCTGGCCGCCGAGGGCGTCTCGCACGTCCAGGCGAGCCTGCTGACCGTCCAGGAGAACAAGTTCTACGCGGACACCGCCGGCACCGTCACCACCCAGCAGCGGATCCGGCTGCACCCGACGCTGGAGGCCACCTCGGTGGACGAGCGCACCGGGGCCTTCGACTCGATGCGCACGCTGGCCCCGCCGGTCGGGCGCGGCTTCGAGTACCTGCGCGGCACCGGCTGGGACTGGGACGCCGAGCTCGCCGAACTGCCGTCCCTGCTCGCCGAGAAGATGCGGGCGCCCAGCGTCGAGGCCGGCCGCTACGACCTGGTGATCGACCCGTCCAACCTCTGGCTGACCATCCACGAGTCGATCGGCCACGCCACCGAGCTGGACCGCGCGCTCGGCTACGAGGCCGCCTACGCCGGCACCTCCTTCGCCACCTTCGACCGGCTGGGCTCGCTGAAGTACGGCTCCGAGCTGATGCACGTCACCGGCGACCGCACCGCCGAGCACGGCCTGTCCACCATCGGCTACGACGACGAGGGCGTCGCCACCCAGTCCTGGGACCTGGTCCGCGACGGCATCCTGGTCGGCTACCAACTCGACCGCGGCATGGCGCGGTTGAAGGGCTTCGAGCGCTCCAACGGGTGCGCCTTCGCGGACTCCCCGGCGCACGTGCCGGTGCAGCGGATGGCGAACGTCTCGCTCCAGCCCGCCGCGGGCGGCCCGGACACCGAGGGCCTGTTCGCCGGGGTGGAGAACGGCCTGTACATCGTCGGCGACCGCTCCTGGTCGATCGACATGCAGCGCTACAACTTCCAGTTCACCGGCCAGCGCGCCTACGCCATCCGCAACGGCCAACTCGCGGGCCAGGTGAAGGACTTCGCCTACCAGGCGACCACCACCGACTTCTGGGGCTCGATGACGGCGGTCGGCGGCCCGCAGACCTACGTCCTCGGCGGCGCCTTCAACTGCGGCAAGGCGCAGCCCGGCCAGGTCGCGGCGGTCAGCCACGGCTGCCCGTCGGCGCTGTTCCGCAACGTCAACGTGCTCAACACCCAGCAGGAGGCGGGTCACTGATGACCGCGATGCAGCCCCACGAACTCGTCGAGCTGGCACTCGGCCTCTCCCGCGCCGACGGCTGCGTGGTGATCGCCGACGAGGAGTCCACCGCCAACCTGCGCTGGGCCGGCAACGCGCTGACCACCAACGGCGTCACCCGCGGCCGCAGCCTCACCGTGATCGCCACGGTGGCCGGCGCCGAGGGCACCGCGTCCGGCGTGGTCTCCCGCGAGGCCGTCGCCCCGGAGGAGGTGGAGGGCCTGGTCCGGGCCGCCGAGGAGGCCGCCCGCGCGGCCGGCCCGGCGGAGGACGCCCAGCCGCTGCCCACCGGGCAGCCGTCCTCGCCGCACTTCACCGAGCCGCCCCGCGAGACCTCGATCGAGGTGTTCGACGCCTTCGGTCCGGCCCTCGGCGAGGCCTTCGCCCGGGCGGCCGCGCAGGGCGAGCTGCTGTACGGCTTCGCCCGGCACGAGATCGTCACCAGCTACCTGGGCACCTCGACCGGCCTGCGGCTGCGGCACGACCAGCCGACCGGCATGGTCGAGATCAACGCCAAGACCGCCGACCTGTCCGGCTCGGCCTGGGCCGGCGCCGCCACCCGGGACTTCACCGACGTGGACGTCGCCACCCTGCACACCGAGCTGACCAAGCGCCTCGGCTGGGGCGCCCGCCGGGTGGACCTGCCGGCCGGCCGGTACGAGACGCTGCTGCCGCCCTCGGCGGTGGCCGACCTGATGATCTACATGCACTGGTCCTCCGGCGGCCGGGACGCCCACGAGGGCCGGACGGTCTTCTCCCGGCCCGGCGGCGGCACCCGGATCGGCGACAAGCTCGCCGCCCTGCCCCTGACGCTGCGCTCCGACCCGGCCGAACCCGGCCTGGAGACGGCCCCGTTCGTCCTCACCCACTCCACCGGCGGCGACTCCTCGGTCTTCGACAACGGTCTGCCGATCACCGCCACCGAGTGGATCCGCGAGGGCGCCCTGGCCGACCTGGTCACCAGCCGGCACTCCGCCAGCCTCAGCGGGCTGCCGCTGCGCCCGGCCGGCGACAACCTGGTGCTGGAGGCGGCCGACCAGGACGCCGCGCCGACCCTGGACGAGATGATCGCCCGCACCCGGCGCGGCCTGCTGCTCACCTGCCTCTGGTACATCCGCGAGGTGGACCCGGCGACGCTGCTGCTCACCGGCCTGACCAGGGACGGCGTCTACCTGGTCGAGGACGGCGAGGTCGTCGGCGCGGTCAACAACTTCCGGTTCAACGAGTCCCCGGTGGACCTGCTGGGCCGGATCACCGAGGCGGGCCGCACCGAACGCTGCCTGCCCCGCGAGTGGAACGACTACTTCACCCGCACCGCGATGCCACCCGTGCGTGTCGCGGACTTCAACATGAGTTCGGTCAGCCAGGCCTCATAGCCGGCGGCCGACGGGGGGATACGAGAGACATGATGGACGAGAAGCGGCTGGTCAAGACGAGCAAGATGCTGTCGCGCATCCTGCGGCACGACCCCGACCGGGTGGGCATCACCCTGGACGGGGCCGGCTGGGTCGGCATCGACGTGCTGCTCGGCGCGCTCGCGGCCAAGGGCAACCGCCTGACCAGGGCCGAGCTCGACCACGTGGTGGCCACCAACAACAAGCGCCGCTTCGGCTACTCCGCGGACGGTCTCTCGATCCGCGCCAACCAGGGGCACACGGTGGCGGTCGACCTCGGTCTGTCCGCCGCCGTGCCGCCCCCGGTCCTGTACCACGGCACCGCCGACCGCCACCTGGCGTCGATCTTCCGCGAGGGCCTGCGCCCGATGGCGCGCCAGGACGTCCACCTGTCCGCGGACACCGAGACGGCGGTGCGGGTGGGCGCCCGGCACGGCCGCCCGGTCGTGCTCACCGTGAACGCGGCCGCGATGTCGGCGGCCGGCCACGAGTTCCGGATCAGCGACAACGGGGTCTGGCTCACCGACGCCGTCCCCCCGCAGTACCTCTCCCGACGGCCGTGACGGCCCCGGCCGACGGCCGTGACGGGCGCGGACGCGCCGCCCGCCCTCCCCGACTGCGCCGGACAGGCCAGTAGCAGACCCGACCGGGTGGGCCCCGCCCACCCGGTCTCGTCGCCGCCCGCGCCCGGGCGTACCGTGAGGAGGCCGCGCGGCGAGGCGCGCGGGTGCGTGGACGAGGGCGGTAGGACATGGGCAAGGGCGCCGGCGGTGGGCAGGTCCACCGGATCACGGAGGCTCGCAGCAGCCTCACCGAGGACGTCCGCGGGCGGCAGCGCCGCTACGTGGTGTCCATGCTGCTCCGGACGGTCTGCGTGCTGCTCGCGGTGGTGCTGTGGGACGTCCAGCGCTGGCTGGCGTTCGGGGCGCTGGCCGGCGCCGTGCTGCTGCCCTACTTCGCCGTTCTGATAGCCAATGCCGGCCGGGAGCGGGCCCCCGGTCTGCCGAGCACCTTCGACATCCCGGCCGACACCCCGCTGATGCTCGGCCCGGGCGGGACGGGTGGGGCGGGTGCGGCCACCGGTGCGGCAGGGGCCGCGGGGGCTGCCACCGATCCTTCACAGAACGCGGGCTGAGCGCCCGGTTCACGGGGGTTGCTGGCGGTTCGGCTCGGGGAAAGCTCAAAAGAAGCTCAGATTAATCATGCAGGACCTCCCCAAGCGGGCCCCCCGGCGTGACATACTGCGTACGCGCTCCGCATCCCCCGTCGGAGCGACGGACCGACGCCGGGCGGCTCCCCCCGTGGCTGCCCGGCGTCGCCATGCCCCGATCCGGACGGCCCCGACCCGGGCGGCCGGGGGCACGTGAAAGACTGGCGGTGCAGACCACCCGCCAACGTTCGAGGACGGCCCGATGGACACCCCGCAGACCCCGATCTGCTCCGCCAAGGGCTGCCGGGCGGACGCCCTCTGGGTGCTGGCGTGGAACAACCCGAAGCTGCACACCCCGGACCGCCGCAAGACCTGGCTCGCCTGCGAGGAGCACCGCGAGTCGCTGTCCCAGTTCCTGGGGGTGCGCGGCTTCCTCAAGGAGGTCGTCGCCTTCGCCGACTGGACTCCCGAGACGTCCGGGACCTCCGAGGCCTCCTGACGCCGGCTCAGCCGCCGATCGCCGACATCGGCCGCTCGGGCTGGTGGAACTCCGGGTCGTCGATGCCGGCCCCGGCCTTCTTGCCCCACATCGCCGCCCGCCACAGCGCACCGAGCTCGGCGTCGTCCGCGCCCGAGCGCAGGGCGGTGCGCAGGTCCGTCTCCCCGGTCGCGAACAGGCAGTCGCGCACCTGACCGTCGGCGGTCAGCCGGGTCCGGTCGCAGGCCCGGCAGAACGGGCGGGTGACGGAGGCGATCACGCCCACCCGGCCCGGGCCGCCGTCCACCACCCAGCGCTCGGCGGGCGCCGCACCGCGGCGCGCGGAGGGCTCGGGCGTGAGCGTGAAGCGCGCGCGGAGCAGGTCCAGGATCTCCTCGGCGGTGACCATCGAGGAGCGGTCCCAGCCGTGCTGGGCGTCCAGCGGCATCTGCTCGATGAAGCGCAGCTCGTAGCCGCGCTCCAGGCACCAGGACAGCAGGTGGGCCGCCTCGTGGTCGTTGACCCCGCGCATCAGCACCGCGTTCAGCTTGACCGGCGCCAGCCCGGCCGCCTCCGCGGCGGCCAGTCCGTCCAGCACGTCCTGGTGGCGGTGGCGGCGGGTGAGGGTGTGGAACACCTCCGGGTCGAGGGTGTCCAGGGAGACGTTGACCCGGTCGAGCCCGGCCGTGCGCAGCGCGGTGGCCGTCCTGGCCAGGCCTATGCCGTTGGTGGTGAGGGAGAGCTCGGGGCGCGGCTCCAACTCGGAGCAGGCCGCGACGACGGCGACCAGCCCGGGGCGCAGCAGCGGCTCGCCACCGGTGAAGCGGACCTCGCGGACGCCCAGGTCGCGCACGGCGACGGTGACCAGCCGGACGATCTCCTCGTCGGTGAGCAGGTCGGGCTTGGCCAGCCACTGCAGGCCCTCCTCGGGCATGCAGTAGGTGCACCGCAGGTTGCACCGGTCGGTGAGGGATACCCGCAGGTCGACGGCCTGTCGTCCGAAGGTGTCGAGCAGCACGTGCGTCCCTTCCCGAGAATGCGGCCGGCCCGGCCACCGTCACGGCGGGGCCGGGCCAGCATAGTCATCCCCGGATGATCAGTGGGCGCCCAGCCCGGTCAGCGAGCGGACCTCCAGTTCAGCGTACTTCGCCGGGTCGGCTCGCTCCTTCGACAGCAGGGTGCCGATCCACCCCGCCAGGAAGCCGACCGGGATGGAGACCAGGCCGGGGTTCTCCAGCGGGAACCAGTGGAAGTCGGAGTGCGGGAAGAGCGACTTCTCCCCGCCGGAGACGACCGTGGAGAAGACCACCAGCAGCACCGAGCTGATCAGGCCGGCGTAGACCGAGCTGACCGCGCCGACGGTGGTGAAGCGCTTCCAGAACAGCGAGTAGAGCAGGGTGGGCAGGTTCGCCGAGGCGGCCACCGCGAAGGCCAGGGCGACCAGGGCGGCGGTGTTGAGCTTGTCCGCGAAGAGGCTGAGCACGATCGAGACGGCGCCGATCGCCACCGCGGCCCACTTCGCCGAGCGCACCTCCTCCTTCTCGCTGGCCTTGCCGCGGCGGATCACGTTGGCGTACAGGTCGTGCGCGAAGGAGGCCGAGGAGGCCAGGGTCAGACCGGCGACCACGGCGAGGATGGTGGCGAACGCCACGGCCGAGATCACCGCGAGCAGGACGGCGCCGCCGGTGGTGCCGACCCCGCCGAGCGCCTCGGCCAGCTGCGGGGCCGCGGTGTTGCCGGCCGGGTTGGCCGCCTTGATCGCCTTGGAGCCGACCAGGGCCGCGGCACCGAAGCCGAGCGCCAGGGTCATCAGGTAGAAGACGCCGATGATGCCGATCGCCCAGAGCACCGACTTCCGGGCGACCTTGGCGGTGGGCACGGTGTAGAAGCGGACCAGGATGTGCGGCAGGCCCGCGGTGCCGAGCACCAGCGCGATGCCGAGGCTGATGAAGTCGAGTTTGGCGGTGCCGCTGCCGTACTTCTGCCCCGGCTGGAGGAAGGCCTCGCCCTTGCCGCTGGCGCTCGCCGCCGCGCCCAGCAGCTCGGAGGGGTTGAAGTGGTACTTGGCGAGCACCATGACGGTCATCAGCGCGGCGCCGGCGATCAGCAGCACCGCCTTGACGATCTGCACCCAGGTGGTGCCCTTCATGCCCCCTATCACCACGTAGACCACCATCAGCGCGCCGACCGCGACGATGGTCCAGCGCTTGGCCGCGTCACCGTTGACCCCGAGCAGCAGGGCGACCAGCGTCCCGGCGCCGACCATCTGGGCGAGCAGGTAGAAGATCGACACCACGATGGTGGAGACGCCGGCCGCGGTGCGCACCGGGCGCTGGCGCATCCGGAAGGCGAGCACGTCCGCCATGGTGAACCGGCCGGAGTTGCGCAGGGGTTCGGCGATCAGCAGCAGCGCGACCAGCCAGGCGACCAGGAAGCCGATCGAGTAGAGGAAGCCGTCGTAGCCGGCCAGCGCGATGGTGCCGGCGATGCCGAGGAAGGAGGCGGCGGACATGTAGTCGCCGGAGATGGCCAGGCCGTTCTGGAAGCCGGTGAAGCCGCGGCCCCCGGCGTAGAAGTCGGCGGCGCTGCGGGTCTGCCGTCCGGCCCAGACGGTGATGCCCAGGGTGGCCAGGACGAAGAGCCCGAACAGGGTCATCGTCAGGCCGCGGTGCTCGGTGGCGGAACTGGCGAGCAAGGTCATTCGGCGGACTCCCGGGGGGCGTGGACGACGGCGCCGTGGGCCTCGCGGATCGCGGCGGCGGGCGGGTCGATCCGCCGGTCCGCGTAGCGGGCGTACCAACCGGCGATGACGAAGGTGGTGACGAACTGCAGGAGCCCCAGCACCAGGGCCACGTTGACGTGCCCGAGGACCTTGGTGCCCATCAGGCCCGGGGCGTAGCAGGAGAGCAGGACGTAGAGCAGGTACCAGAGCACGAAGCCGATGGTGACCGGGAAGGCGAAGCTCCGGAACGAGCGCCGTAGGGCGCGGAACTCCGCGCTGTCATCGATGAGTTGGACATCCGTAGGGGCAGTGGTGATCGGCGGCGAATCCACTCTCTGGTCTCCTCACTCCTTCGGCGTAGCGGTCGCACATGAGGAACGATCCGACGTGAGGGGCGTCACATTCCGTGTGCGCGCCGCGCAATGCTAGGAGCGTCGTGCCCGCCCCGAAAGGGGTTGACCGCGATCAGCCAGCCGTTCACCCCCTCGCACTATCCAATTGGCCGAAAACCACCACCCGCGTCACGCCCGGCACACCACCCGCACACGCGGAAGGGGTGGCACCGCCCAGCGGTGCCACCCCTTCTGACGCAGCGTCAGAACGCGATGCGGACCTTCAGCGCCGACCGGTCGTCCATCGCCCGGTAGCCGTCCGGGACGCCGTCGAGGTCCACGGTGCGGTCGAAGACCAGGCCCGGCTCGATGGCACCGGACAGGACGTCGGGCAGCAGCTCCGGGATGTAGGCGCGGGCCGGGGCGACCCCACCGTTCAGCGAAACGTTTCGGCCGAACATCTGACCGATGTCGACGCCCGCGCTGCCGCCGTGCGGAACGCCGACGTAGCCCACCGCACCGCCGTCCCGGGTGATCGACACGGCCGTGCGCATCGACTCCTCCGTCCCGACCGCCTCCAGCACCGCGTGCGCGCCCTGCCCGCCGGTCAGCTCCTTCACCGCCTCGATCGCCGCCTCGCCGCGCTCGGCCACCACGTCCGTCGCGCCGAAGCGCCTGGCCAGATCGGTCCGGGCGGCGTGCCGGCCCAGCGCGATGATCCGGCCCGCGCCCAGCCGGTGCGCCGCCAGCACGCCGCACAGGCCCACCGCGCCGTCACCGACCACCGCGACCGTCGCGCCCGGGCGGACCCGCGCCGACACCGCCGCGTGGTGCCCGGTGGCCATCACGTCCGACAGCGCCAGCAGGCCCGGCAGCAGCTTCTCGTCGCCCGCGGCCTCCTTCGGGAGCTTCACCAGCGTGCCGTCGGCGAACGGCACCCGCACCGCCTCGCCCTGACCGCCGTCCGACCCGACCTGGCCCCAGAACCCGCCGTGCGGGCAGGAGGTCTGCAGGCCCTCCCGGCAGAAGTCGCAGCTGCCGTCCGACCAGACGAAGGGCGCCACCACCAGGTCCCCGGGCGCGAAGCCCCGCACCTCCGCACCGGCCTCCTCGACCACGCCGAGGAACTCGTGCCCGATCCGCTGCCCCGCCACCCGCTGGGCCACCCCGCGGTACGCCCACAGGTCGCTGCCGCAGATGCAGGCGTTCACCACCCGGACCACCACGTCCGTCGGGTGCTGGATCACCGGGTCCGGGACCTCTTCGATCCGGATGTCGTTGGGGCCGTGGATCACGGTGGCGCGCATGGGTGTTCGTCCTTACGGAGACGGCCGTCAGGGGTGTCGGCGGCCTGGGGATCGGGGTCGACCGGATGTACGACACCGATGCGGACCACTCTATTCCGGCCGGTCGGCGGCAACATGTCGACCGGGGCGGTGCCCGGCGGCGCTTATCCTGTTGGACCATGCAACCGATCCAGCCCGAGACCCACGGCGCGCCGCGGACCGCCCCGGTCCCCGCCCAGCGCTCCGCCGACCCCTCCCCGGGGTTCGCGGTGGTCGACGTCGAGACCACCGGCCTCGGCCGCTCGGACCGCGTCATCTCGGCGGGTGTCTACCAGCTGGACCACGACGGCGAGGTCACCGACCACTGGTACACCCTGGTCAACCCCGAGCGGGACCCGGGCCCGGTCTGGATCCACGGGCTCACCGCCGAGCTGCTCGACGGCGCCCCGACCTTCCCGCAGATCGCCGACGACTTCGCCGACCGGCTCCGCGGCCGCGTGCTGGTCGCCCACAACGCGCTCTTCGACTGGAACATGATCTCCCGCGAGTTCTCCCGGGCCGGCCTGCGCGCCCCGGTCGAGCAGCGGATCTGCACCATGGTGCTCTCCCGCGACCTGCGCCTGCCGCTGCCCAACGGCAAGCTGTCCTCGCTGGCCGCCCACTTCGGCGTCCGGCAGCAGCAGGCGCACAACGCCCTCGACGACGCCCGGGTGCTCGCCGAGGCGTTCCGCCCCAGCCTGCGGCTGGCCCGACTCGGCGGGGTCCCGCTGCCGCTGCAGACCTGCGTCGCCGTGACCGACCTCGGCGAGGAGGAGCCCGCCGCCCCCGGCCGCGCCTCCTGGACCGGCGCCGCCTACCGCCAGGCCAAGAAGCGCCCGCCCTGCCCGTACCCCAACCCGGGGCGCTGGGAGGACGGCAAGCCGCTCGTGCAGGGCATGCGGGTGGCCTTCACCGGCGACACCGCCACCGACCGCGAGCTGCTGGAGGACCGCGCCGTCGAGGCCGGCCTGCACATCGCCACCTCGGTGAGCCGGCTCACCAGCCTGCTGGTCACCAACGAACCCGGCAGCTGGAGCGGCAAGGCCCGCCGGGCCCGGGAGGTCGGCACCCCAGTGGTCGGCGAGGACGCCTTCCTGCAGCTGCTGCGCGAGGTAGCCCCGCACCCCGGTGCGTGAGCCCGTTGTGAGGTCGGCGTACCGTGCCCATGTGTACCGTTTTCTGCTGACCCGGCAGTGGCTGATCACCATGCTGATCGCGTTGCTGCTGATCCCCGCCACGATCGAGCTGGGCTTCTGGCAGCTCCACCGCCACGAGGCGCGGGTGGCCCGCAACGAGCTGATCGGCAGGGCCCTCACCGCCGCCCCGGTGCCGTTCGACACCCTGTCGACCGCGCCCGGCACCGCGGTGCCCAAGGACCTCACCTGGCGCGCGGTGACGGCCACCGGTCGGTACGACACGGCGCACGAGTTCGTGGTCCGCAAGCGGACCGACAGCAACGGCACCATCGGCTACTTCGTGGTCACCCCGCTGAAGCTCTCCGACGGCCGGGGCGACGTCCTGGTCAACCGCGGCTGGGTCGCCTCCGGCGACGACGCCACCGCCTACCCGCCGGTCCCGGCCGCCCCGGGCGGCGAGGTCACCCTGACCGGCCGGCTGCGCGCCGACGAGACCAGCGCCGGCAGCGGCATCAGGGACCGGGCCGGACTGCCCGACCGCCAGTTCAACCTGATCAGCACCGCCCAGCAGGCCGAGGACACCGGCGCCACACTGCTCGGCGGTTACCTGGAGCTCACCGCCACCGCACCGGCCCCGGCCGACCAGCCCCAGCTGATCCCCGAGCCCAACCACTCCGACATCGGCCCGCACATGGCGTACGCGATCCAGTGGTGGCTCTTCACCGCGATGATCCCGGTCGGGGTCTGGGTCCTGGCCCGCCGCGAGGCCAGGGACCGCGCCAAGCAGGCCGCCGAGGCCGCGGCCCCGGCCGAGCCCGTCCCGGCGGCCTAGCCGGGCGCCGCCGCTCCTGATCGCCCCCGGCCGGGCCGGTTCACAGGACGTCGGCCAGCTCGCGCAGCAGCCGCGCCTTCGCCCGGGCACCGACCACCGAGCGCACCGGCTCACCGGCGCGGAACACCATCAGCGTCGGCATCGACAGCACCCCGTACGCCGCCTGGGTGCGCGGATTGTGGTCCACGTCCAGACTGACCACCCGCAGCCGGTGCGCCTCCTCGCGGGCGATGTCCGCCAGCACCGGCGCCATCATCCGGCAGGGCGGGCACCAGTCCGCCGTGAAGTCCACCAGCACCGGCCCCTCGGCCTGTAGCACCTGCTCGGCGAACGTGTCGTCCGTCACCGCCGGCACTCCGGGAATCCGCACCATCGTCTACTCCTCCGTCCACTCGGTCGACAGTCCACACTGCGGCGGACGCTGCCCGGAGGCCTCGGCCGCGAGCCCGTCCCGGGCCCTGACGGCCCGGTCGAACTGCCCGGCGACCCGCTCCCGGGCCTCCTGCAGCCGGGCGATGCACTCGTCCAGCTCGGCCAGCTTGCGCCGGTACACCTCCAGCGAGGCCGGACAGGAGTCCCCCTCGGGGTGGCCCGCCTGCAGGCACTCCACGAAGGGCCGGGTCTCCTCGAGGCCGAACCCGGCGTCCTGCAGGGTCCGGATCTGCCGCAGCAGCCGCAGGTCCCGCTCGTCGTACGCCCGGTACCCGTTGCCCGCCCGCCGGGCCGGCAGCAGACCGAGCTGCTCGTAGTAGCGCAACGCCCGGGTGGTCGTCCCCGCGCGCTCCGCCAGCTCCCCGATCCGCATGCCCGCCCCCGCTCTCCCGACCGCCTCCGCGCGCCGCCACGTCCGACGGTAGACCTTGACGCCGACGTCAACGCCAGCGCCTCGGGCGCCCTCCCCGCCTCCGCGGCGGCACCACCGACCCACCCCGCCTGCTGTCCCGGTCACCCGCCACCCGGCAGGATGGGCCCATGGATCTTGGACTGAAGGACAGGGCGTACGTGGTCACCGGCGCAACCCGGGGTCTCGGCCTCGCCAGTGCCCGGGAGCTGGCCGCCGACGGCGCGCGGGTGCTGGTGAGCGGCCGGAGCAAGGAGTCGGTGGACGCAGCCGTCGCCGAGCTGGACTCCCTCGGCGGCGGTCGCGCCCACGGCCTGGTCGCCGACAACGCCGACCCGGCCACCGCCGGGCGCCTGGTCGCGGAGGCGACCGCCCACTTCGGCCGGCTCGACGGCGTGCTGATCAGCGTCGGCGGCCCGCAGGCCGGCCAGGTGGTCGGCGCGCCCGAGGAGGCCTGGCGGGACGCGTTCGAGTCGGTCTTCCTCGGTGCCCTGAGGATCGCCCGCGCGGCCGCCGAGGCGCTCGGCGAGGGCGGCGTGATCGGCTTCGTGCTCTCCGGCTCGGTGCGCCAGCCGATCCCCGGCCTGGGCATCTCCAACGGCCTGCGCCCCGGGCTGGCGATGGCCGCCAAGTCCCTCGCGGACGAGCTGGGCCCGCGCGGCATCCGGGTGGTGGGGCTGCTCCCGGCCCGGATCGACACGGACCGCGTCCGCGAGCTGGACTCCCTGGGCGGCGATCCGGACGGCGCCCGCGCCCAGGCCTCCGCCGCGATCCCGCTCGGCCGCTACGGCACCCCGGAGGAGTTCGGCAAGGTCGCGGCCTTCCTGCTCTCCCCCGCCGCCTCCTACCTGACGGGCGTGATGGTGCCCGTGGACGGCGGCGCCCTGCGCACCCTCTGAGGAGCGCTCGGGGCGCGGGGCGGCCGCCCGGTCGGACGGCCCCCGCGCCTCCGGCTCACTCCACCCGAGGGTGCCCGCGGCGCCGTCCGCGGCGCCGCGCGGGCTCGGTCGGGGCGGCCTGGAGGACCCTGATCCGCAGGTCGGCCGGCAGCTCCGGCAGACCGAGACTGCTGCAGGCGTCCGCCCTGGGGCCGGTCTCGAAGTGTTCGACCAGCGCCGCCGGATCGCCGCCCGGGGTGAGCCGGACGGCGCCGCGCAGCCGGTGGCGGCCGGACGCCCGCACCAGGTGCACCCCGGCCCGCTCCACCTCGGGGAGAGTGGCCGTCCCGGTCTCGAGCGCCTCCTCCAGCGCCCGGGTGCGGATCCGCAACCGCAGACCGGTGGCACCGGGCGTCGGCACGGAGATGTCGCCCGGGCCGCTGCGCCGCAGCTGGGCCACCAGCCACCAGGCGGTGCCGACGACGATCACGGTCAGCCCGCCGATGACGACGGGCCACCACCAGACGGCGCCCGACCAGCGGCCGCGCGCGGCGGCACTGAGCACCGGCCGGCCGGGCGCGGCGAGGGGCCACCGGCCCGGCGGGTGGACGCCGAGCCGCCCGTACAGGTCGAGCCCTCCGGCGAGGACCAGGAGCCCGACGGCCAGCAGCACCGCGCCGACCACCCCGAGCAGCACCCGGTTGACGGTCGTCCGTCTCATCCCGCGGCCCCCGTTCCCGTGCCCGTCCCCGGAGTCCCCGTCCCCGGAGTCTCCGTCTCGGGCATCTCCGTCCCCGTCTCGGACGTCCCCGTCTCGGGCATCTCCGTCCCCGTCTCGGACGTCCCCGTCTCGGACGTCCCCGTCTCCGGCTCGGGCGCGACGTCCCGTGCCGCTCCGCCTGCCGACCGGACGTCGAGCTGCGGCGGCCGGGCCAGGGTCACCCGGGCCAGCTCGTCGCGCAGTTGTCGCTCCACCAGCGCCGGATCGGCGGTCCCGGTGAGGGTGACCCGGATCCGCCGGCGGCTGAGACGGATCTTCAGGTGGTCGACGCCGGGGAGCCCGGCGGCCCGGTCGGCGAGCAGGTGTCCGATGCCGGCCCGGTCGATGGTGGCACCGGTCCCGCCGTGCGGGCGCAACGGGAGCCAGCGTCCGAGCCCGGGGGCGAGGGCGAGCCAGAGCAGGGTGCCGCCGAGCAGCACGGCGACGCCGGCGCCCACCAGGACCCACGGGTCGTCCAGGTGCCGGGTGGCCAGTTCGTCGGCGATCCGGGCGCGCCACCGGCGGGCGGGGAGCCCGGCGCGGACGGCGATCACGTCGTAGAGCAGTGCCCCGGCGACCACCAGCACGACGGTGGCGACGATCACCGCCGCCGTGGTCCGGGGTGCCCGCGGCCGCCGCACCCTGGGCGCCGCCGCCTCGTCCTCCGGGCCCCCCGGGCCGTCCGGCGGCGCCGCTGGAGGCCCCTCCACCACCGGGCCCTGCGCCTGCACCGGCCCGTCCGCGGTCACGACGCTCCCCCGGCGACCAGCCGTTCGACGACGACGACCACCTCGGAGACCCTGGTCCCGGTGAACCCGGCGACCTGGGCGGCGACGCGTTCGCGCACGGCCCGGGCGAGCGCGGCGAGGTCGGCGGGGAAGGGCAGCTCGACGGCGACCCGCACGGTCACGGTGCTGCCGGGCGTGGCGACCGTGACGCTCGGCGGCGCGCCCTCGGCGCTGCGGCCGGTCCAGACGTCGGCGAGCGCCTCCCGGGCGGCCCGGGCGGCGATCCGGGCGTACACCCGGTCGGCGATCCGCAGGCGCCCCCGGACGGCGGGTTCACGGCGGCGGGCGGCGGGGGCCGGGGCCGCCATCAGCGGCGCCGGTCGCGGCCGCGGAGCAGATCGCCGAGGTCACCGAGTTCGATGTCGCCCTCCAGGAGACGCCCGGCCACGAAGCCGACCAGCCCGAGGGCGGCCACCAGCAGGAACGCCGCGAACCCGCCGAAGTACCCGGCGAAGCCGAGGGCCATGCCCACCACCAGGCCGACGATGGCCAGGTTCATCCGCTCACTCCTCGTCTTCCGCTGCCGCCCGCCGTCGGGCGCCGCCTGAACCCGCTATCTGAGCTTGGGCCGCTGCCCCGCCGGAACGGTCTCCTCTTCCTCCTCCTCGACGTCCGGCTCGTCGGGGAGGTGGACGTCGTTGACCGCGATGTTGACCTCGACGACCTCGAGGCCGGTCATCCGCTCGACCGCGTCGATGATGTTCTCCCGCACCTGACGGGCGAGTTCGGGGATGACCACGCCGTACTCGACGACCAGCGCGATGTCGATGGCGGTCTGCTTCTCGCCGACCTCGGCCTTGATGCCCCGCCCGATGCTGGACTTGCCGCCGGGCACCCGGTCGCGCATCGCGCCGAAGGTGCGGGCGAGGCCGGAACCGAGGGCGTGGATCCCGGAGACCTCGCGGGCGGCCATGCCGGCGATCTTCTCGACCACGCCGACGGCCAGGGCCGTGCGGCCCCGTTCGCCGACCGCCCTCCGGCTCTCGGCCGCTGCGGGGGCGGCGGGGGCGGCGGCTCCGGCGTTCTTGTGCATGGTGGCGGGTGTCGGAGTGTCAGGCATGGGGCGGGTCTCCCGTCGTCACGGCTCCAGCTATATCGCAGATCCCCCCAACTCTGGCATTTCGCCACGTTTCGCGCCCGCCGGGAACGGCGGAGGCCCGGCTCCCGGGTGGCGCCCCGGGGCCGGGCCTCGTTCGAACGGCCGAAGGTCAGTCGCCGATCCCGGCGAGGTCGCGCAGTCGGCGGGCCTGCGCCGCCCGCTCGGCGGCGCGCTGCTCCTCGAAGGTCCGCCCGGAGGCGCCCTGGAGCAGGGCCTTGGTCTCGGTGACGGCGTTGCGCGGCGCGGCCAGCAGTGCGGCGGCGAGGTCGCGGGCGGCGGCGTCCAGCTCGGCGCCGGGCACGGCCAGGTTGGCCAGCCCGATCGCGGCGGCCTCCTCGGCGCCGACCCAGCGGCCGGTGGCACAGATCTCCAGCGCCCGGGCGTAGCCGACGAGCTCGGTGAGCGGCTTGGTGCCGGCCAGGTCGGGGACGAGCCCGAGCGAGGTCTCCTTCATCGCGAACTGGGCGTCGTCGGCGACGACCCGCAGGTCACAGCCGAGGGCGAGCTGGAACCCGGCGCCGACGGCGTGGCCCTGGACGGCGGCAATGGAGATCAGGTCGGGGCGGCGCCACCAGGTGAAGGCCTCCTGGTAGAAGGCGATGGTGTCGTCGAGCTCCTGGTCCGGCGCGGCGGCGAGCCGGAGGAAGTTGGGCTCGCCGGGGATGCCCTCGGGGGTGAACATGGCGCGGTCGAGGCCGGCCGAGAAGGAGACGCCCTCCGCTCGCAGCAGGACGACCCGGACGGTGCCGGGCAGGTCACGGCCGGCGGCGGCGAGGGCGCGCCACATGGCGGGCGACTGGGCGTTACGCCGCTTGGGCTGACACAGGGTGACGACGGCGAGCTCGCCGTCGATCTCCAGGCGGACGCCGTCCTGCTCCCAGCTCGGGGCCTGCGGGTCGGTGACGGGGGCGGTCATGCGGGGACCTCCGGTGGCGAGGGGCTTGGCTACCGGAGAGTAACAAAACTGGGGGCGCGACGGCAGGCCACCGGCCGGGAAAGATCGGGGGCACGAAAAATGCCCGGGGGCGGTCGACACCCCGGGCATGACGATCGGCGGCCGGTCCACTCGACCCGAGGGCGGACGCCCAGCTGACGGTCAGCTGTCGTCTCCTCGGCCGGCGCCCTGCCGCCGCGTCATCCAGCCATGTGCTGACGGACCGTCAGGAACCGGCCCCTGCAGTCGCCTTGTTCTTGCCCCGCGTGGCACCGCCGCGGCCCCGGAGGATCACTCCGGACTCGCTCAGCATCCGGTGCACGAAGCCGTACGAACGACCGGTCTCCTCCGCGAGAGCGCGAATGCTCGCCCCGGAGTCGTACTTCTTCTTGAGATCGGCCGCGAGCTTCTCACGCGCGGCACCGGTCACCCGGCTGCCCTTTTTCAGAGTCTCGGCCACCCGTGCCTCCTCGTAGCGTTGCTCGGTCAGATTCCCATGATCACCCATCGACCGCGTCCTGGCCACCCATTCGACAAGGTCGATGTCGGGAATGTGCCGTCCTACGGTGGTGATCCGAGCGCACCAGGGCGCTCACGCAGAGTGCACGCCCCCGGGCGGGTTGCGCCGACCGCCGTGAAAGGGCTGATCAGCAGTGTCGGCCCGACCACGATCGAGTGGCGGGCCGACAGGAAGTCCTTAAACGGAATCCAGGCCTACTTCATTCCCGGACACGCCGTAAGGACTAGTTTTTCTGGTCCGAAAAGAGGATCCCGTGTCTACTGCCGGTCAGGCGAGCGAGACCAGATCGGCGTAGGCCGGGCTCCAGAGGTCCTCGACCCCGTCCGGCAGCAGGATGATCCGCTCCGGCTGGAGCGCGTCCACCGCACCCTCGTCGTGGGTGACCAGCACGACCGCGCCGGAGAACTCGCGCAGCGCGCCCAGGATCTCCTCCCGGCTGGCCGGGTCGAGGTTGTTGGTGGGCTCGTCGAGCAGCAGCACGTTGGCGCTGGAGACCACCAGCGAGGCCAGCGCCAGACGGGTCTTCTCACCGCCGGAGAGCACCCCGGCCGGCTTGTCCACGTCGTCGCCGGAGAACAGGAAGGAGCCGAGGATCTTGCGGATCTGGACCAGGTCGGTGTCCGGGGCCGAGGAGCGCATGTTCTCCAGCACCGTGCGGTCCGGGTCCAGGGTCTCGTGCTCCTGGGCGTAGTAGCCGATCTTCAGGCCGTGGCCCGGGATCACCTCGCCGGTGTCCGGCTGCTCCACCCCGGCCAGCATCCGCAGCAGGGTGGTCTTGCCGGCGCCGTTGAGGCCCAGGACGACGACCCGCGAGCCGCGGTCGATCGCCAGGTCCACGCCGGCGAAGATCTCCAGCGAGCCGTAGGACTTGGACAGGTCCGCGGCGGTCAGCGGGGTCTTGCCGCAGGGCGCCGGGTCCGGGAAGCGCAGCTTGGCGACCTTGTCGCTCTGGCGCACCTGCTCCAGGCCGGAGAGCAGCTTCTCGGCGCGGCGGGCCATGTTCTGCGCGGCCACCGTCTTGGTCGCCTTGGCGCGCATCTTGTCCGCCTGCGCGTTGAGGGTCGCGGCCTTCTTCTCGGCGTTGGCCCGCTCGCGCTTGCGGCGCTTCTCGTCGTCCTCGCGCTGCTGCTGGTACTGCTTCCAGCCCATGTTGTAGACGTCGATCGCGGAGCGGTTGGCGTCCAGGTAGAAGACCTTGTTGACGACCGTCTCGACGAGGTCGACGTCGTGCGAGATGACGATGAAGCCGCCCTTGTAGGTCTTCAGGAAGTCCCGCAGCCAGGCGATCGAGTCGGCGTCCAGGTGGTTGGTGGGCTCGTCGAGCAGCAGCACGTCCGAGTCCGAGAAGAGGATCCGGGCCAGCTCGACGCGGCGGCGCTGACCACCGGAGAGGGTGTGCAGCTGCTGGTTCAGGATGCGGTCCGGCAGGCCGAGCGCGGCGGCGATGGTGGCGGCCTCAGCCTCGGCGGCGTACCCGCCCTTGGTGAGGAACTCGGTCTCCAGCCGGGCGTACTTCTTCATCGCGGTGTCGCGGGTGGCGCCCTTGCCGTTGGCCATCCGGTCCTCGTTCTCGCGCATCTTCTTCAGCACGGTGTCGAGGCCGCGGGCGGAGAGGATGCGGTCCTTGGCGAGGACGTCCAGGTCGCCGGTGCGCGGGTCCTGCGGGAGGTAGCCGACCTGGCCGGAGCGGATCACCGTGCCGGCGGCGGGCAGGCCCTCGCCGGCCAGCACCTTGGTGAGGGTGGTCTTGCCGGCGCCGTTGCGCCCGACCAGACCGATCCGGTCGCCGGCGGCGACCTTGAAGCTCGCGGACTCGATCAGGATCCGGGCACCGGCGCGCAGCTCGAGGGCGTTGGCGGAAATCATGGCGGTGGACTACTCCTGGGACGTGGGCGGGCGGCGGGCGGGGCCCGGGCCGAGCAGCGGGGAAGGGGCTTCGTCGGTGTTCGGCACGGCGCGGAGCGCGGCGCCGCAACGCCTGCTAGTGCCCGGAGAAGTCAGCCATGGCGGCAAGTCTACCGGGCCGCGCGGGAACGCCCCGGGGCACCGCCTCCACCGCCGGTGCCGGTGCTACTGCTGCGGCTGCTCGGACGGCTGCGGCGCCTGCGACGACTGGTCCTGCACCGGCGGCTGGGCGGCCGGCTGGTCCGGCACCGGGACGTCCGTCGACGGGCTCGCCGCCGGGTCCGCGCAGCCGCCCTGCGGGCGCACCGCCGCGAACGGGACGGACGGGCTGCCGCAGGCCGCCTCGGGGGCGGCCGCCTTGGTGTCGAAGACCCGGGGCGGCACGATCGGGCCGTCGGTGATCAGCACCCGGCTGCCGTCCAGCGCCTTGATGGCGGCGGCCGGGCCGGTGTTCAGCTGCCAGCCGGTGCTGTCCAGCCGGTAGCCGCTGATGCCGCCGGAGACGGCCTGCCCGGAGCTGTTGGTGCAGCTGCGCGGCACCAGCACCGCGTACTCGGTGCCGACGGTGCGCAGCGGGTCGTAGACGCAGTTGCCGGGCGGCTTGGAGTTGTAGCGCAGGTCGCCGTCGGCCTCGCGCAGGCCCATGGTCAGGTTCGGGGTGACCACCGCCACCCAGGCGGAGCCGCCCTGCTGGACGGTGTGCATCGCCGCGGCGGCGCGGTCCCGGGCGAGCTGTCTGCGCTGCTCGTCGGTCCGCTTGTCCGCGCCCGGCTCGCCGTCCCCGCGCAGCCAGTCCGCCAGGCCGGGCACCGCCCGGTGCCAGCGGACCTCGTGGTCGCCCGGGCGCACCGAGGTGATCAGCCCGTCGTCCCACACCACGACGGCGTTGTCGCCCGCCATCGACAGGTACAACGCGGTGGCGCCCTCGCGGCGGTAGGACCAGGCCTGCTCGCCGGTCGCGCGGTGGAAGGCCTCCAGCCCGGGGCCCACCTTCAGCTCGAGGTCGGCCGAGCTCAGCGACTGCGAGTTCACCGGCGTGGCCTCCGCGTCCCCGGGGCCCGCCACCCGGTCGCCGAACGGCACCGGCTTGTTCGCGTGGGCCGCCGCTCCGGCCGCAAGGACCAGCATCACCGCCAGGGCAGGCAGGATCGAGCGGGGGGTCAGTACACGCAGCGGCTTCCAGGACACGGCCGGAGCGTACCCGGCACCGGGCACGCGAGTCAGCCTGGAATCGCCCACCGTCCGCACTGCGGACCGCGCGCAGGGGCGTGCGCGCCCTCCCCGCGCACCCGCCCGCCGACCTGCGCCGTCGGGGGCGCGGCCGGGTCGCCGACCGCTCCGGAGTCAGGCCCGGAGGGTCGGATCGACCGTTACAGAGCTGATACACGCGGTGCACCCGGGTGGCCGCTGCGGCAGACGGCGTTCGAATGGCGCCCACTTTAGGGTGACATTCGGCTTTTCCGACGCCCGCCGGGCCTACTGTCGGCGAGCGGGGCGCCACGGTCCGTCCACCGCGCCCCGCCCCGCGACGCCCGGAGGAGAGACCATGCGAATCGGCCGCCTGACGCTGGCCGCCGCCGCGCTGCTGCTGCTGGCCACCGCCAGTGTCCCGACCGGGACCCCGCTCAGCCAGACCGAGCGGCACTCCCTCTCCTCGGACGCCTTCGAGCCGCGCGGCGCCGCGCCCCGCCCGGCCGTGCAACGGCCCCGGCACGAGCCCCCGTTCGGTGCCTTCGTCGGCTCCTGGGACAGCTACATCCCGCAGATCGGGCGGTACGCGCAGTGGCTGGGCGACGCCAACCTCCAGGTCGGCCACACCTATCTGGCGGGCAACAGCTGGGCCGACGTCGAGGGCGAGCCGGTGGTGCTCGGCATGTGGTCGCAGTGGCGGCTGGCCGACCCGTCCAGGACGCTCGTCCTCGGCGTCCCGATGCTGGTGCCCAACGAGGCGAACGTGCCGGACGGCGAGGTCGCGAAGCTGCTCGCCCAGGGGGCGCGGGGGGACTTCGACCGGCACTTCCTGCGGCTCGCCCGCAGGCTGGTCGCCCTCGGCGGCGCGGACACCGTGCTCACCCTCGGCTGGGAGATGAACGGTGTCACCTACACCCACCGCTGCAAGCCCGACCCGAGCGCCTGGAAGGCCTACTGGCGGCGGATCGTCGGCGTGATGCGCTCGGTGCCCGGGCAGCGGTTCCGCTTCGACTTCACCCCGAACCGGGGCCTGGACGCCATCCCGTGGACCAAGTGCTACCCCGGCGACGACGTGGTCGACATCATCGGCATGGACAGCTACGACCAGCCCGCCGGGGGCACCTTCGACGAGTACGTGCGCGAGCCGTACGGGCTGCAGGACCAGGTGGAGTTCGCCGCCAGGCGCGGGAAGCCGGTCTCGTACCCGGAGTGGGGGCTGTTCCGCAACGGCGACAACCCGGAGTTCGTGCAGCGGATGGTCGAGTGGATGCGCACCCACGACACCGCCTACCAGACCATCACCGACTACTGCCCGCACGGCTTCTTCCAGTGCGACCGCAACCCGCGCTCGGCCGACCGGTTCAAGCGGCTGATGTCCGGCTCGAAGGGGGCGCCGGCGGTGGTGCCGACGGCGCCCGCGGCCCCCACCCCGCCGAACCGGCCCGCCCAGCCGGGGACGCCGACCGCGACCGCGGCCACGAGCCCTGCGGCGAGCCCGGCCGCGGCCACCGGCCCGGGCCCCTCGCCGAGCCCGTCCACCGCGGCCACCGACCCGGCGGCCGACCCGTCGCCCCGTCCGTCGGCCGCCGGGGCGCCCGCGCGGCGGTGAGCCCCGGGGGCGGGCCCGGTCAGCCTCGGCGCCGGGCCAGCAGGGCCTCCTTGAGCCGGGGGAACCGGGTGCTCAGCACCTCCGCCGCCGTCTGCCGGGCGCGCACCGCGCCGGCCCGGGCGGCGGCGGCCGGGGCCGGCCCGGGCGGGCCGAACAGCAGCCGCTGGTTGGGCAGCCGGTCCGGCCGCCAGCGCTGCTTGTAGGGCTCCTGGCCGCGCAGCAGGCCGAGCACCGGAATGCCCGCGCCGACCGTCTCGTCCAGCGCCGCGCCGAACAGCAGCCCGGCGATGTCCAGCCGCTCGCGCAGCAGCGGGTGCGCGCCGTACAGGTAGAGGCCGCCGAAGGACGGGCAGAGCAGCAGCAGGTTCACCGCGACCAGCTCGCCGTCCAGCCGGAACTGGTGGACGGCTGCCCGGCCGGTGGCGACCAGCCCGGTGGTGGACTCGGTCAGGTGCCGGGCGAACCGCTCGGTGCGGTGCTCCGGCGTGACGCCCCGTTCCTGCCACTGCTGGAAGTGCAGCCGCAGCAGGTGGCGCAGTGCCTCCGGCACCTCGGCGGGCGGCGTCGAGGAGACCTCCACCCCGGCCTCGGCGATCTTGCGCAGCTTGACCCGGCTGCGCTGCGCCGTCTTCCCGGGCACCCGCTTGAGCAGCCGCTCCATCGGGACGGCCGGCAGGTACTGGCAGAGCGAGTCCTGGAAGCGGCGGCGCCCGCCGCGCCAGTGCTCGTACACCCGCTGCACCGCGGCCTCGGGGTGCACCTCGCGCAGCTCCAGGCAGTGCCACGGGCGGGTGAGCGGGAGGGCGGCGGCGAACTCGGCGGCGGCCCGGTCGGCGCAGTCGTCGTCGAGCAGCACGTCGGTGTAGTCGGCCAGCCCGGCACCCAGGCCGGTCAGTCCGCCGAGCGGGCCGCCGCGGCGCATGAAGGCGCCGGCGCCGACCAGCCGGCCGTCCCGGCGGACCAGCACCACCCGCAGGCCGCCGGGGCTGCCGTAGTGGCGCCACCAGGAGCGCTGCCAGTCGACGGCCTGGAAGAAGGTGGCCGTCCGGCAGCGGGCGGCCAGGTCGTCCCACTCCTCGGCCAGGGAGTCCAGGGCGTCGTCCTCGCGGCGCAGCTCGGTGGTCCACACCGGCGCCGGTGCCCGGTGCGGCAGGCCGGCCCGCCGGGTCTCGGTGCTCATCGCGGGCTCCCGGCGGCGCTCTTCGCCTTGGCCGGGGGCTCCGCGACCGTCGCGGCGGCCTTCGCGGGGGCCTCCGCGGAGGTCTTCTCCACAGGCTTCCCTCCGGACTTCTGCGCGGCCTTCTGCCCCGTCTCCTCCGACGCTGCGGCGCCGGCGGCCGCCGGCTCCTCGGTCCGCGGCCGGGGGGTGGTCGAGCGGTCGGCCGGGGCGGCCGGCGTCGCCGGGGCCGGCGGCTCGGCGTCCGCCCCGCCGCGGCGGCGGGTCATCATCACCAGCGCGCCGATCAGCAGGCCGGCCGCTCCGCCGACCGCGACGTCCAGGCGCCCGGACGGGGTGGTCGGTTTGTCCGGCTCGGCGGCCGGCGCCAGCGTGACCAGCCGGACGTTGGTGTCCCGGCTGCTCGTGTTGGCGAAGGAGACCAGCGAGCGGGCCACCGCGTCGGCGGTCCGGGCGGCCTCCTGCGGCCGGGTCCCGGTCCCGGTGATCTCGATCATCGGGGCGTCCGGGGAGGTCGTCCCGTGCACCAGGGACTCCAGCTCGGAGCGGGTGTGGCCGGTCTCGGCGGCCGCCACGGCGAGCACCTGCGGCTGGCCCGCCAGCCGTCCGTACGCCTGGGCGAAGTTGGTCGCGGTGGCGGCCTCCCCCGGGCTCTCCGGCACCACGAGGACGTAGGCGCTGGCCGCGTAGGAGGGGTGCGAGACGACGGCGTACCCGGCTCCGGCCGCGGCGCCCAGCGGCACCGCGAGCGCCACCGGCCACCAGCGGCGGACCAGGTGGCGGGCGCTTCGGCGCGGTGTGGTCATGGGTGTGACTCCTTGGGAATGTGACGGCGGTTCCGGCGGCGGGCGGTCAGGCGCGGGCCAGCCGGTCGTACAGGGCGCTCAGGTCGGCGGCGACCCGGGCGATGTCGTAGTGGCCGACCGCCGGGGGGTGCGGCAGCGGGTCCGCGGTGTGGTCGTTCAGGTGCCGCAGGTCGCGCAGCGCCGCGGCGTAGGCGGCGGCCTCGGACGGGATCCGGCGGGCCTGCGGGGCGGCGCTCGGCGGCAGTTCGTCGAGGGCCGGGCAGGCGCTGTGGCGCACCGGCAGTCCGGCCGCGAGGCCCTCCAGCACGCCGAGCCCGAAGGTCTCCGCGGTGGAGGGGGCGGCCAGGACGTCCAGGGCGGCGAGCAGGTCGGGGACGTCCTCGCGCTCACCGGTGAGCACCAGCCGTTCCCGGACGCCGAGTTCGACGGCACGGCGCTCCAGCGCGGCGCGTTCCGGGCCTGCCCCGACCAGTACCAGTCGGCTGGCCGGGTCCAGTTCGGCGAGCGCGTCCACCAGCACCTCGAAGCGCTTGCCCGGGACCAGCCGGCCCACCCCGCCGATCACCCAGCTCTGCTCCGGCAGGCCGAGTTCGGCCCGCAGCCGGCGGCGGACGGCGGCCCGGTCGGCGGCCGGGCGGCGGAACCGCGCGGTGTCGATGCCGTTGGGGATCAGCTCGACCCGGCCGGGCGGCACGCCCCAGGAGTGCAGCGTCTGGGCGACCTGGCGGGAGACCGCGACGGTGGTGCTGCCGAGCCGCTCCGCTGCCAGGTAGAGGCCCTTCACGCCCCGGGTGACGGTGCGGCCCTCGATCACCCCGGCGTGCAGCGAGTGCTCGGTCGAGACCACCGCGCGGACCCCGGCGAGCCGGGCCGCCAGCCGGCCGTACAGCTGCGCCCGGTACAGGTGGGTGTGCACCAGGTCGTAGCGGCCGGAGCGGACCAGCCGGACGAGCCGGGGCAGCGCGCTCAGGTCCCGGTTGCCGCGCATGCCGAGGTGGTGGACGGTCACGCCGTCGGCGCGCAGCGCGGTGGCGACCGTCCCGGGGTTGGTCAGGGCGACCACCTCGCACTGCTGGTGCGCCGGCAGGTGCCGGATCAGCAGCTGGATCTGGCGCTCGGCGCCACCGGAGGCGAGCCCGGTGACGATGTGCAGGACCCTCACCCGGCCGCCCTCCGGGCGGTGGTCCGGCGCAGCTCGGTGACGGTGCCGCGCAGCCGGTGCCGGACCTCCTTGGCCCGCAGCCGCCAGGCGCCGTCGTGGTCCCCGACGTAGCTGCGGGGCAGTGCGAGACGGCCGGTGAGCGGGGAGTGCGCGATCGCGCAGGCGTGGTCGTAGCCGGCCTCGTGGACGGCCCGGGCGGCGGGCGGGTCGACGGCCGGGCGGCGGCTGCGCGGCGGCCCCGGCTCCGACCGCGCCGCGCCGGCGGACCGGAGGTCGCCGCAGGGTCCGGCCACGGCCGGTGCGGCCCGGCGGTGCACGCCCGCCCGGGCCGAACGGACGGTTCCCCGTTCATTGTCCATGGGGGGGCTTCCCTTCATCGGCGACGGTTGCCGGGTTCAGGACCCGGGCGGCGGCGAGGACCGGGCCGCGCACCTCGTGCGCACCGAGGCCGGTGCCGAGAGCGGCGAAGGCCAGCGCCACGGTCAGGCCCCCGAGGAGTGTCGAGAGCAGCGGATCGGCGACCAGCCCGGAGGCGGCCGCGCCGAGGGCGGCGGCCCCCGCGGCGGCGGCCACCAGCCGGCCGTGGCCGCCGAGCACCCGGCGCAGCCGCAGCGGGATGCCGCGCAGCACCAGGCCGCGCAGCAGCAGCGCGGCGGCGACGGTGATGCCCGCCGCGTTGCCGGCCGCGAGCCCGGGGGCGCCGAAGCGGGGGGTGGCGAGCAGGCCGACCGCGACGGTGACGCCGAGTCCGAGCAGCATCGCGGCGACCGGGTACCAGTCCAGCAGCCGGCGGCCGCCGTCCTCGGTCCCCGGGTCGTCGGCCCGCCGGACCACCGGGCGCAGCGAGAAGTACGGGCGGACCATCACGCCGATGAGCGCCTGGGCGGGCAGGCCGAAGCTGTAGACGCGGATCACCGCGGCGGTGGCGGCGGTGTCCTGCGGGCCGAAGGCGCCGCGCTGGAAGAGCAGCGCGACCACCGCGGGCGCGCAGGACATCAGGAAGGCGGTGCCCAGCAGGACGACCGCCGCAGCCTGGCCGAGGTCCTTCTCGACCCGGTCGCGGGCGGCGGTGAGGTCCCCCGCGGCCAGCGCCCGGGCGACCAGCGGGAAGGTGACGGTGCAGATCAGGATGCCGGCGGTCATGGCCAGTTGGGAGACCTTGGCGGCGTAGTTGAGGTGCGAGATGGTGCCGGGCGGCAGGGTCGAGCCGAGGTAGCGCTCGACGAAGACCTGCGCCTGGCGGGTCAGGGTGAACGCGGCCACCGGCAGCAGGGCGAGCGGCATCAGCACCAGGGCCTGGCGGGAGCCGCGGGCCCCGGCCGCCGACGTGCCCCGGCGCAGCCGGCGCAGGAAGGGCCCGATCAGCAGACCGGCCATCAGCAGGCTGCCGAGCGCGACGCCGAGGGCGGCCGAGCGCACCCCGAGGAAGGCGTGGCAGCCGAGCAGCACGGCGAGGATGCCGAGGTTGTAGGCGACGTAGATGCCGGCCGGGGCGGTGAAGCGGTGGTGGGCGCGCAGCGCGGCGCCGAGGTAGCCGGCCACCCCGAAGGGCAGCACGGTGATCGCGGTGATCCGGGTGCAGGCGACGGCCAGGCCGGGGTCGGCGAGGCCCGGGGCGAGCAGGTCGACCAGCTGCGGGGCGCCGAGCGCGACGGCCACGGCGAGCCCGCTGAGGGCGAGCAGCAGCCGGGGCAGGGTGGCGCGGACGAGCTGGCGGACCGGGTCGGGGGCGTCCGGATGCTCCTCGCGCAGCACCAGGGCGAGGGCGAAGGCGGGCACCATGAGGAAGGACATGGCGTCCTCGATCAGCAGCGGCGCGGCGGTCTCCGGGACGGTCCAGGCGACGAGGAAGGCGTCGGTGCCCTGGTCGGCTCCGAAGTAGCGGGCGAGCAGGAGGTCGCGGAGCAGGCCGAGGCCGGAGCCGGCGGCGCTGAGGACGGCGGTGACGCCGAAGGCCTTGGCGAGGAAGCCGCGCCGGGGGCCGGCGGCGGGCCCGGGCATCCGGTCGTCGGCGGGGGCGCTGCGGGGGGCGGGGAGTGCGGCGAGGGTCGGCACGGGCTGGTCCGTGGTCACGCCGTCTCCTGCACGCAGGCGCGGGCCGCGAGGCCGAGGACGACGGAGGTCAGCACCGTGGTGGTGCCGCCGATGTCGGCGTACAGGAAGTCGACCAGGACCCAGGTGAGCAGGGCCAGCGCGGCCAGGGCAGGGCCGCGCGAGTGGCGCAGACAGCCGAGGAGCAGGCCGAGGAAGAGCGCGGTGTAGGCGACGATCCCGATCAGGCCCTGCTCGCTGAGCACCAGGAAGTACATGTTGTGCGGGGAGAGCAGCGGTTCGCGTTGGAACCCGATGGTGGCGTCGGCGGCGTCGCTGCCGGAGGAGAGCCGCAGCGGGGCGTGGCTGTCGCGCAGCTGCTGGAAGGCCTTCGGGCCGGCGCCGTGGACGGGGTGGTCCTGCCAGATCCGCCCGGCGGTGGCCCACAGGTCGTAGCGGTCGGAGACGGACTGGTCGGGGGCGGCGGAGACCGAGCCGATCGAGCTGAGCCGCTCGGTCACGCCGGAGGCGCCCAGACCGAGGCCGCCGACCAGGACGATCCCGGCGGCCGTGCCGAGGACGGCTCCGCGCACGGCGAGCCGGGCGTCTGCCCGCAGCAGCAGCACGGTGGCGGCGGCGCCGGTGGCGATCCAGCTGCCGCGGCTGAACGAGACGGCCAGCGGGAAGGTCAGGAAGGCGGCGGCGGCGAACATCGCGCGGCGCAGCCGGGCGTTGCCGCGCTCCCCCCGTTCGGCCAGGCCGAGCGCCAGGGCCGCGAGCAGCCCGTAGCTGACGACCGAGGACATCGCCATGATGTCCAGCGCGCCGAAGGTGCCGACGGCCCGGATCGGCTGGCCGGTGTAGGAGGCGCCGGTGCGGGTGAGGTACTGGTGGGCGCCGACCACGCCCTGGATCAGCGCGGCGAGCACGAAGGAGCCGAGGACCAGCCGCTGGTCGGCGCGGTCGCGCAGCGAGCAGAGCACCCCGGCGGGCACCAGGACGAAGATCTGGGTGAGCCGGACGAAGCCGGTGAGGCTCGTCGCCGGGTCGATCGAGCCCACGGTGGCGACGGCGGCCGCGACGACGATCCCGCCGAACAGCACGCAGCTCGCGCGGCTGAGCGCGGGCAGCCGGCCGCGCAGCAGGTTGACCGCGGTGAGGGCGACCAGCGCCAGCGAGGCGATGTCGGCGGCGGTGACGTGGACGGCGGCGGTGACGTCCTTCTCGCCGGTGGGCACGCAGACCAGCAGCACGGTGGCCGCGGCGAGCAGGCTGGGGCGGTCCGCGGCGGCGGCGAGGGACCTGCGTAAGGCCGCCGCCGCGCGCCCGTCCGCCCGCGGGGTGCCCGGGGAGTTCGGAGCGGGGTCGGCGGGGAGGGTCAGGGCCACGCGGGTCAGCTCCCGTCCGGGTGGAGCATCAGGACCGCGGTGCGGCACAGGATCTTGACGTCCTGCCAGAAGCTCCAGCTCTCGATGTAGCGGTTGTCGAACCGGGCGCGGTCCTCGATGGAGGTGTCCCCGCGCAGGCCGTTGACCTGGGCGAGGCCGGTGAGGCCGACCGGGACGCGGTGCCGGTCGGCGTACTCGGGGTAGGCCTGGCTGAACCGCATGACGAAGTAGGGGCGCTCGGGCCGCGGGCCGACCAGGCTCATGTCGCCGCGCAGGACGTTCCACAGCTGCGGCAGCTCGTCCAGCGAGCTGCGGCGCAGCAGGCGGCCGACGGCGCCCATCCGGTGGTCCTGGGAGATGTTCCAGCGGGTCGCCGACTCGTGCTCGTTGCTGGGGCGCAGGGTGCGGAACTTGAGGACGGTGAAGATCCGGCCGTCCAGCCCGGTGCGCTGCTGGCGGAAGAGCACGCCGGGGCCGGTGTCGAAGCGGACGGCGAGGGCGCAGAGCGCCAGGACGGGGGCGAGCAGCAGCAGGCCGAGCCCGGCGGCGGTGACGTCCAGGGCGCGCTTGGCGGCCCACCCGGGCCGGCGCATCGCCGGGCGGTCGACCCGCAGGCAGGGGAAGCCCCAGAGGTGGTCGGCGCCGGGGAGCCGGGAGGTGGGCAGCGCGCCGAACTCGCGCAGCGCCGGCACCAGCCAGACCTGGCAGCCGAGCCGGGCGGCGTCGCGCAGGGCGGCGGCGGTCTCGCCCTCGTCGGCGGCGCCCGCGGTGGCGACGACGTGGTGGACCCGGTGCCGGCGGACCTCGCGCTCCAGCACCTCGCGGCCGCCGAGGACGGGCAGGTCGGTGTCGGTGGCGAGCAGCGGCGGGTCGGCGTCGAGGAAGCCGACCGGGCGCATCCCGTACTCGCCCCGCTCGCTGAGGGCGGCGGCGACCCGGCGGCCGAGCCGGCCGGCGCCGAGCACCAGGACGGGGCTGGGGCGGCTGCGGCGGATCCGCCGGACCAGGTGGTAGAGCACGCCGCGGCCGAGGGCGGCGATCAGCAGCTGGGCGCCGAGCAGGACGGTGAGACGGGCCGGGGTGGCGGGGCCGCAGTCGGGCCAGCGGCCGTCCAGGCAGCCGGCCAGGGTGACGGCGAAGGCGGTGGCGACGACGGCGCGCACGGCCAGTGCGGGCAGTTCGTCCAGGACGGAGAGGGTGAGCCGGGTCCGGTAGAGGCCGCCGGCGAGGTTGAGGGCGAGCAGCAGCGGGAGGACGGCGGCGACGCCGAGCAGCGGTGCGAGCGGGACGGCGGGGTCGATGGCCCGGTTGGCGAGGCCGGTGGCGGTGCAGAGCGCGATCGCGTCGACCTGGACCAGTGCGAGCGGCAGGGCGAGCCGGGAGCGGACGGCCCTGCGGTGCCGACGGGGCGTCGGCACCGTACCGGTCCGGGCCGATCCGGCCGGGCGGTCGAGCAGCCCGGTACCGGGCCGCCACGGGCCGGAGAGGGACTGGTCGGACCGCGGCACGCTGTCGTGGTCAATGGTCATCAGCGCACGAACTCCCCTGCTGTGTGCCCGGGGCGGCGGTGCCCCGGCACCGGATGGCGCGGAGCGGTCGTCCCGGGCCGGTGGGCGCGGTCCTGACAGCACCTGCTGCCGCCGGCGGCCTTCGGCTCTCGCGCGCGGGGCCCGGCGGGCCCGGTCGCGACGTGCTCACTCGCGAATTCCCGGCGTGAAGTCGAAATGAAGCAGGCGAAATCCGACAATACCGAACCGGGACTTGCAGGCCGGAAGGTGACTTGCCATTTCATTCCAGCCGCCCATTAATAGGTATTTCGGATTGATGCCTCACCCTTATCCGGTTGAGGGTGCGAATACGCCGGCCCCGGAACGGCGGGCATTCACGGCATGTGAAACGATCAGATCGGCTCTGGGACACGGGTGCGGCGGCGCCCCGCGGCCGGGCCGGCACCCAGCAGATGGCGGTAGAGGGCGTCCACCTGTTCGACCACCGTGCGGACGTCGTGACGGGCCACCACGTGGTCACGCAGTCGGGCACCGCGCCGCTCGCACTCGATCGGATCGGACAACGCTTCGGCCATTCGGGTGGCGAGCGCGGTCACGTCCTCCGGCGGCACCACCGCCTGCGCCCGCTCGGCCTGCGGCAGGCACTCCCGGGCCCCCGGCACGTCCGTCAGCAGCACCGGCCGGGCGGCGGCCATCGCCTCCAACGGGGCCAGCGCCATGCCCTCCCAGCGCGAGGGCAGCACCACCAGGTCCGCCGCCGCCAGCCACGGCCGCGGGTCCGGCACGTCCCCGACCAGCCGGACCCGGGACGGCTCCGCCGACTCCCGGACCAGCTCCGCCACCCGCTGCTCCTCCGGACCCCCGCCGACCAGCGCCAACCGGGCCTGCGGCACCGCGTGCAGCACCTGCGGCCACGCCGCCAGCAGCACGTCCTGGCCCTTCTGCCGGCACAGCCGGCCCACGCAGACCGCGAGCGGTGCGTCCAGGTCCAGGCCGAGCGCGATCCGCGCGGCCCGGCGGTCGGCGGGCGCGTAGTGGCGGACGTCGACGCCGTTGGGCACCACCGCCCAGTCCGCGCTCACGCCCGCGGCGACGCCGTCGGCGCGCTCCTGGACACTGACACAGAGCAGCCGGTGCGCCCAACGGCTGGCGAATCGCTCCCAGTTGAGGGTCGCGGTGGCCATCGGGCCGTCGACGGCGGCGAAGGACCAGGCGTGCGGCTGGAAGACCGTGGGCACCGTGCCGCGCACCGCCAGCCGACCGGCCAGACCGGCCTTGGCGCTGTGCAGGTGGACCACGTCGGGCGCCGCGGACCGGACGATCCGGCGCAGCCGCCAGACCTCCGCGGCGGAGCCCGGCCCCGGTGAGCGCTCCGCCGGCCAGTCCCGGACGAGCGCGCCCACCGCGGCGGCCTCCTCGGCCAGCCGGCCGCCCCGCGGGCAGGCCACCAGGACCCGGTGGCCCGCCTCCCGTTGTCCCCGGACCAGATCGACGACGACGCGGGCGACGCCGCCGTCGACCGGCTGCGAAATGTGAAGGATCGTCATATGCACGGCGGCGAGCCTAGGGTGGCTCCAGCGCGCCGGGCGGCCCTCGTCACCCGGAGGTGGCGGGCCGTCCACCCGTACGGCTTTCCGGTCGTACGGGCGGACGAACCACTCGAAACCCCGGGCGAATTGCCCAGGGGGTGGCTCCCCGGGGGGGGGGATCCGTCAGCGGACCTCGGCGGCCAGGTTGGCCAGCACCTGGTCGTGGATCCGGTTCAGGCCCTTCGGGGCGAAGGTCCGCTCGAAGAAGCCGCCGATGCCGGTCGCGCCCTGCCAGGTGGCGGAGACGGTGACCTTCGACCGGCCCTCGCCGACCGCCGAGACGGTCCAGGTGATCACCATGGTGGAGTTGGCGTCCTTCTCCACCAGCTGGTCGGGCGCAGGCGCCGAGACGGTGAACAGGCAGTCCCGCACACGCTTCTCGGTGGCCTGGAGCTTCCAGTGCACCTGGGTGCCGGCACCGGTGCCGCCGACCCGCACCTCGTACTCGCTGTACTGCGCGGGCAGCAGCTTCGGGCGGGTCACCTGGTAGTCGGCCAGCGCCTCGTACACCCGCTCGGGGGCGGCGTCGTAGTCCCGCGCCGTGGTGGCCTGCACCTGTCCCATGGACGTGCTCTCCTCTGTCTGGTGGGTCTCCGGTCTCAGCGGCAAGCCAATCACAGCGCCGCGGGCGCGGCCCTCCGGGGCTCGCACCGGCCCGGCCGCCCGCCGGCCGGGCGGGATAGGGTGGCCGGTGTGCTCGATCTGGTGACAGCAGTGCGCTACGTGGACCCGCTGAGGGCCGGCGGCTCCGTCCCCGGTGTCGTGGAGACCGACGACCTGGGGACCTACGTGGTCAAGTTCACCGGCGCCGCCCAGGGCCGCAAGGCGCTGGTCGCCGAGGTGATCGTCGGCGAACTGGCCCGGCGCCTCGGCCTGCGCGTCCCCGAGCTGCGGCTGGTGGACTTCGACCCGGCCGTCGCCGCGGACGAACCGGACACCGAGATCCAGGACATGCTGCGGGCCAGCGGCGGCCTCAACCTCGGGATGGACCTGCTGCCCGGCGCCCGGGACTACCGGCCCGGGATGATCCCGGTGGGCTCCGCCGAGGCCGGACAGGTGGTCTGGCTGGACGCGCTCACCGGCAACGTGGACCGCACCGTGCACAACCCCAACCTGGTCGTCTGGCACGGGCGGCTCTGGCTGATCGACAACGGCGCCGCGCTGATCTTCCACCACCGCTGGGCCACCGCCGGGGCGGCCGTCGGCAAGCGCTACGACCTCAGTGCGCACGCCCTCGGCGGCTGCTCCCCGGACGTCCGGCTGGCCGACGAGGAGCTCGGCCCGCTGGTCACCGCAGGGCTGCTGGAGGAGGTGCTGGCCCTCGTCCCGGACGAGTGGCTGGCCGACGAGCCGGGCTTCGACTCGGTGGCCGCCGTCCGGGACGCCTACGTCACCCACCTGGCCGCACGGGCGGCGCTCTCCGAGCAGTGGCTGCCGGAGGGTTTCGCCACCCCCGAGCAGCTGCGCGAGGCCGAGCGGCGGCGGGAGGCCCGGACCCGCGCCGGCCGGCCCGCCTGGCTGCAGGAGGTCCCCGACCTGCACGGCAAGCCGTCGGTGGCGACGGTCTGGGACCCGCACGTCGACCAGGAGCCGTAGCCAGTCCCCGCCGCCGTCTCCGTCTCCGGACGGGCCTCCTCGAGCCCGCGGGTGCTCAGCCGAGGGCTGGGGCGACCCAGCCGACGTACTCGACCGCGGTGCCGGCCAGCAGTCCGCCCATCAGGACGGCGAACACCACCGAGCGGCTGAACCTGCTCACCGCCGGGGCGAACAGCGCGATCGCGACCGCCGCCGCGGCCAGCCCGGCCACCGGGCCCGCGGCCAGCATCAGCACCAGTCCGACGGCCGCGTTCGCGGTGCCGCCGGCCGCCAGGCCCATCACTCCGGCCACCAGCCCGGTCATCGCGAACGCCACCAGCATCGGCCCGGCGGCGGCCAGTTCGACGAAGCCCAGGACGAGCCACGGCCAGCGTCGGCCGCGGCCCGCGGGGGCGGACGGGCGGACCGGCGGGGCCTGCCAGCCGGGGAAGGTCTGCGCCATGCTGCTCAACTCCTGGGAGGACTCCGTGGGGTACGGGTCCATCCTGGCGAGCCGGCCGCCCGGCGGCCTGAGTACGGCTACTCAGAAACGACCGGGGAGCGGGACCCAGTGGTCCCGCTCCCCGGCTCAGTGTTCAGGTGGTGCCGCGGTCAGCGCGTCAGCGCCACCACTGGACCGCCTTCTCGGCGTTGATGATGCCCGCGCCGTAGAAGCCGTTGTCGTCCGCGCCGCCCTCACAGGTGGCCTTCCACTGGCCGGCGCCGCCCGGGTTGAACTCGCCGCTCGGGCACGGGTGCGACTCGGCCTGGCTGGTCAGCATCTCGGTCAGCTCCTCGGGGCTGGCCCACGGGAAGGTGCTGGCGAGCAGGGCGAGCACACCGGTGGTGTGCGGGGAGGCCATCGAGGTGCCCTGCATGTAGCCGTACTTGCCGCCCGGGATGGTCGACAGGATGCGGCCGTCCTTGTCCGGGGTGTCCGGCAGCTGGAAGCGGCGGTCGCCACCCGGCGCGGCGACGGTGACGACGCCCTTGCCGTAGCTGGAGTAGTACGACTTGTCGCCCTTGACACCCACCGAGGAGACGGCGATGACGCCCGGGAGCTCGGTCGGCAGCGACAGGCAGTCGTTGGTGACCGGGCGGGTGCCGGGGGTGGTGTCGTCCGGGCTGGAGACGTCAGTGGTCTTGTGCGCCAGGTCGATGTTCTCGTTGCCCGCCGCGGCGACGTTGAGGACGCCCTTGCGCTGCGAGAACGCGACGGCCTTGCGGACGGCGGCGGTGATGGCCGCCTGGTCCTTGTCGTTCGGGCAGTTGAACATCCACGGGTCGACGTAGTAGCTGTTGTTGGTCACCTTGAACTGGTGCTCACCGGCCCACACGAAGCCGCAGATCGCGTACTCGGGGTAGATGAACCCGCCGTCGTCGACGACCTTGACCGCGGCCAGCTTGACGTTCGGCGCGATGCCGACGATGCCCTTGCCGTTCTTGGCGGCGGCGATGGTGCCGGCGACGTGGGTGCCGTGGTCACCGTCGGGGCCCGGCTGCCAGGCCTTCCAGTCGGTGTTCGGCTTGCCGCCGTCGATGCAGGAGACCGACTGCGAGGCGTCCACGTTGGCGGCGAGGTCCTCGTGGGTGGCGTCGATGCCGGAGTCGAGCACGCCGACGGTGACGTTGCGGCTGCCGAGCGAGATCTTGTGCGCCTTGTCGACACCGATCTGGCGCATGTCCCACTGGTTGGCCTCGAGCGGCTCCTGGCCGGGGGCCGGGGCGGCGGTGGGCGCGGGGGCGACCTCGGCCTTCTGGGTGTCGGCGGCGGTGATGCCCTTGGTGCGGCTGGCGCCGACCGAGTCGACGCCCTTGGCCAGGCGCAGCTTCTCGGCGAACTTGGTGTCCGTCGAGCGCGCGATGACGACGCCGATCTGGTCGTACGAGTAGACCACCGTGCCGCCGAGGCTCTTGACGGCCTGCTCGACCTTCTGCACCTGGCCGTGGTTGGCCTTGGTGTTGACGACGTAGCTGAGCAGCGGACCGGTCGTCGAGTCGGCCACGGGGGCCGCGACGGCGGTGCCGGCCGGCAGCGCGAGGGCGCCGGCGGTGGCGAGCACCAGGCCCACCGCCGCGTACCGGGTCCGGCTGATCCGAGAAACTCTCATTGGGGTTGGCCCTCCCGAGTCGTCATGCAGCAGCTGCGGTGTGGCAGGTGCGATGTAATGATCGGGACGCTAATGAATATCCGATTAGATGCGCAAGAGGCAGACATCTAATCGTCACATCTCAACCAACAGCGGAACGTCAGGTTCCAGGCATCAACAGGACAAACAGTCGGTCATATTGTTAAAAAGTGTTGGTGTGCCGACGAGCTGACGCCCTTGACCGCCGACCGTCATCGACGGGGACGCCGTCCTACAGTGCGTAGAGCCGGCGCGCCGTGTCGGCCGAGATCTGCCGCTCCAGCCGTCGCGCGTCCGCCGCCGAACAGGCGCCGTCCGCCCGCCAGCCGGCCAGCACCGACCCCAGCCCGTGCCGGAACTGGGCGGCGCCCACCAGGAACAGCTCGGGCAGCCCGTACGCATCGGTGGAGAACAGCAGTTTTCCGAACGGCGCCAGTTCCAGCATCTCCCCCAGCACCGCGGCCACCCGCGGCCCCGTGTAGGAGGCCGTCAGCCCGAGATCGGTGTAGACCGTCGGGAACGCCTGGGCCAGCCAGGCGGCCTGCCGGTGGTAGGGGTAGCAGTGCAGCAGCACCAGGGGGACGCCGCTCGGCTCGGCCGCGCGCACGAAGTCCGTCAGCAGCGACGGATCGGCCCGGTGCAGGGTGAGGTCCGGGTCGCCGAAACCGGTGTGCAGCTGGAGCGGCAGGCCGAGCTCGGCGCAGACGTCCACGGCCGTCCAGAGCAGGTGGTGCAGCAGCACCGGATCGGTCAGCCGGCCGGGCCCGCCCCGCAGCCGGGCGCCGGCCGCGGCCACCACGGCCGCCCGCGCGGGGCGCTCGGCCGGGGCGGCCAGCCCGGCGCGGTAGGCCAGCACCGACTTGACCGCGACCGCGCCGGCGGCGGCCGCCGCGAGGGCCTCGCCGACGGCCTGCGGCCAGGCTCCGGCCGGCCCGGTGACCGCCGCGGCGACCGACTCCAGCCGGACCACCTCGCGCACCACCGCCCCGGTGGCCGCGGCGAGTTCACCGAGCGGCAGCAGGGGCAGCCCGGCCGCGGTGGTCAGCCCGGTGTCCACCAGGCAGGCGCCCAGCCCGGCCGCCGCCAGCAGCCGGGCGGTGGCCTCCGCGGCGCCCACCTCGCGCCGGCGCGCCAGGTACTCGGCCGCCGGGGCGTGCGCGGGCAGCCCGAGGACGGGCGGGCACCAGCGCCGCACGGCCAGGCCGAGCGCGCTGTCGAACGGGGAGCAGCCGGGTGCGGGCGGGCGGTCGGACTCGGTGAGCAGCCCGGCCAGGGCGTCGTCGGAGAGCTCGGCCGCCACCACGCTGTGGCAGTGGTGGTCGACCAGCGGCGGCACCGGCGACGGGGGCACCGCTCAGTACCGCCAGCGGGTGGCCGCCACCAGCCGTTCGGGCGCGGCCCCGGCGTACTGCTCGGCCTCGGCCCGGCGCACCGCCAGCACCGCCTCGTACAGCGGCTCGCCGAGTGCCTCGCGCAGCACCGCCGAGCGCTCGTACGCGGCCAGCGCCTCGGCCGGGGACGCGGGCAGCCGCGGCACCGTGCCGGGCTCGGCGGCGGCCGGGTCCCCGGTGAACTCCGGGGGCAGCGCCCGGCGCTGGTCGAGCCCGGCCAGGCCGGCCGCGAGCACCGCGCCGACCGCCAGGTAGGGGTTGGCGCTCGCGTCGAAGCACTTGACCTCGGCGTTCGCGGCGGCCGCCCGCTCCCCGGTGGAGCCCGTCACCAGGCGCAGCGCCGCCTCGCGGTTCTCCAGGCCCCAGCACTGGTAGGCGCCGGCCCAGTGCGAGGGCACCAGCCGCAGGTAGCCGGCCGGGCTGGAGCAGCCCAGCACCAGCAGCTCGGGCAGCGCGCCGAGCACCCCGGCGAGGAAGCCCTCGGCCTCCGCGGTGAGGCCGTGCGGCCCGGGGCCGCCGTGGCCGAGGTTGCGGCCGTCCCGCCAGAGGCTCAGGTGCAGGTGCCCGCCGTTGCCGACCGCGCCGGCCTCCACCACGGGGGCGAAGGAGACCCGCAGGCCGTGCCGCGCGGAGACGGCCCGGACGGTGTGCCGCACCAGGACGGAGGTGTCGGCGGCACCGACCGGGCCCTCGGGGGCCACCGAGACCTCGAACTGGCCCGGGGAGTACTCGGGGTGGATCTGCAGGACGGTGAGCCCCTGCTCGCCGAGCGCGCGCAGGACGTCGCGCAGGTAGTCGGAGAGGTCGGTGAGCCGGTGCATCCCGTAGGCGGGGCCGTGGGTCGGGTAGCGCGGCTCCTCCTGCGGATCCCCGGCGAGCGCGACCACCCACTCGACCTCGATGCCGGCCAGCAGGCCCAGCCCGCGCGCGGCCGCCGCGGCCTCCATCCGGCGGGCGAACAGCCGCTGGCAGCCGGGGTGCGGGGCGCCGTCCTGGGTGTGCCGGTCCCCCGGGGCCCAGGCCCAGCCCGGCTGGGCTGCCAGCGGGACGACGCGCTCGACGTCGGGGTAGAGCCGGAGGTCCCCCGTGGGGCCGCCGATGACCGGGCTGGTGGTGACGGCGTCGTCGGCGAGGAAGACGTCGAAGCAGGGGGCGGCGCCGACGCCCCACTGCGCGGCGTGCACCAGGCCGCCGAGGGGGACGGCCTTGACCCGGGCGATGCCCGCGTTGTCGACCCAGGTGACGGCCACCGCCTCGACCCCGGCGACGCGCAGCCGGTCGGCGGCCGCCGAGGCCCGCTCGGCGCGCTCGGCCCGCGGCGGCAGCGCGACGGCGGCGAGCGGGCCGGCGGCGAGCGGGCCGGCCGGGCCGACGGGTTGGTCGCCCGGGCCGCCCGGGTCGGACGCGGTGGGGCCGGCGGCGACGGTTCCGATGGTCATGCCTCCATGCTGCCCCGACCGCCGGGGGCGCGTAACTCCCCTATCGGGTGGTCGAAACGGACGTCCGTCCATCCGTTCACCCGTTCGGGGCGGGCGGGTCGGGCGGGGCCCCGGCCGACCCGGGCGCCCGCGGATCCGGGCGGATTTCCCGCCGACGCCCTCTTTCCTACCCGTCGGTAGCTTCGCTACAGTGGCCGGACGCACCACCGTCGGGCTTCGGGAGCCGCACCGACGGGGGCCTGCGGTCGCCGTGTCTGCGGCGCCCGCGCGGTGCGACTTCACCGGCCGGTGCCGCGAACCGCGGCCAGCCGGGCCCCCTTCCTCGTATCAGAGCCGCTTCCTTCCACCCTGAGCGCCTGAGTACCACGGCACACCCGCAGTTCGGCCGGAGCGGACCGGCCGCTGCGCCGGTGCGCCGGACCCGTCATCTCCCCAGCCCCCGCGCGCGGACCCTCCTCCGGCGGCGGCCGCCCCCGGCCCACGGCCGGGCGCGGCGGCGCGCCCGCCGGAGCGCGCGCGGGCCACCCATGACTAGGAGTGCAGGACACATGGAGCGTCCCTTTCCCACGGTCGCCGTCGTCGGCCTCGGCACGATGGGTGCCGGTGTCGCGGTCGCCGTCGCCAGGAGCGGCCGCCGGGTGATCGGCATCGAGGCCACCGAGGACTCGGCGGCCCGGGCGCTGGCCCGGATCGAGGAGACCACCGCGCACGCCGTGGACCGGGAGCGGATCACCGCCGAGGAGCGCACCGCGCTGCTCGCGCTGATCTCGGTCGGCCACGAGCTGGCGGCCGCCGCCGCCGCGGACCTGGTGATCGAGGAGGTGCCCGAGCAGCTGGAGCTGAAGCGGGAGCTCTTCGCCGAGCTGGACCGGATCTGCCCGGAGACCACCGTGCTGGCCACCGGCACCACCGCGCTGTCGGTGACCAGGATCGCCGCCGCGACCGCCCGTCCGGAGCGGGTGCTGGGCCTGCACTTCTTCAACCCGGTGCACAGCATGAAGCTGGTCGAGGTGGTCCGCACGGTGCTGACCTCTCCGCAGACCGCCGAGGACGCCGCCGCGTTCGCCCGCGACCTCGGCAAGGAGCCGGTGGCGGCCGGCGACCGGGCCGGCTTCGTGGTGAACGGCCTGCTGTTCGCCTACCTGAACCAGGCCGCCGCGATGTACGAGTCCAAGTACGCGTCCCGGGAGGACATCGACGCCGCGATGCGGCTCGGCTGCGGCCTGCCGATGGGCCCGCTGGCGCTGCTCGACCTGATCGGCGTGGACACCGCGCGGACCGTCCTGGAGGCGATGTACGAGCAGTCCCGCGACCGGCTGCACGCGCCCGCCCCGATCCTCGGCCAGCTGGTCTCGGCCGGGCTGCTGGGCCGCAAGTCGGGCCGCGGCTTCTACACCTACGAGGCGCCCGGATCGTCCCGGGCCGTGGACGCGGCCACCGGCCCGGCCACGCCGAAGGTCGCCGGCCGGGAGGTCCGGACGGTCGGCGTCTGCGGCTCGGGCACCATGGCGACCGGCATCGTCGAGGTGTTCGCCAAGGCCGGGTACCCGGTGCTGCTGGCCGCCCGCAGCCAGGAGAAGGCCGACGCGGCGAAGGCGCAGCTGGCGAAGTCGCTGAACCGCTCGGTCGAGCGCGGCCGGATGGGCGCCGAGCAGCGCGACGCCGCACTGGAGCTGGTCACCCCGGTCGGCCAGTACGCCGAACTGGCCGACGTGGACCTGGTGGTCGAGGCGGTCGCCGAGGACCTGGCGGTCAAGCGGGAGCTGTTCGCCGTCCTGGACAAGATCGTCAAGCCGGGCGCGGTGCTCGCCACCACCACCTCCTCGCTGCCGGTGATCAGCTGTGCGACCGCCACCTCGCGGCCGCAGGACGTGATCGGCATGCACTTCTTCAACCCCGCCCCGGCCATGAAGCTGGTCGAGGTGGTCTCCACCGTGCTGACCGCGCCGGACGTCACGGCCACCGTGCTGGAGCTGACCGCCAAGGTCCGCAAGCACCCGGTGGAGTGCGGGGACCGCGCCGGCTTCATCGTCAACGCGCTGCTCTTCCCCTACCTGAACGACGCGGTGCGGATGCTCCAGGAGCACTACGCGACGGTGGACGACATCGACACCGCCATGAAGCTGGGCTGCGGCTACCCGATGGGCCCGTTCGAGCTGCTGGACGTGGTCGGCCTGGACGTCTCGCTGACCATCGAGCAGGTGCTGCACCAGGAGTTCCGCGAGCCGGGCCTGGCCGCCGCTCCGCTGCTGGAGCACCTCGTCGCGGCCGGGTGCCTGGGCCGCAAGACCGGCCGCGGCTTCCGCGACCACGCCCGCCGGTGACCACGCCGCCGACCGGGGGCGCCGCCGCGCGGGAGTCGGCGCCCTACGGCAGCTCCGGAGCGTCCCGGCCGCCGGGCTGGAACCCGGGCACGGTGTCCGCGCGCTGGCCCAGGCCCGCCGTCACCGGGCCGGTCACCCCGGTCCGCCGGGGAAGGGCCGCGGCCGTGCCCGCCGGGCCGTGTAGCGTTCCGGACATGGATCGGGTTCAGGCAGCCACCCCGCAGCACTCCGCCGGACCGCGCGGCGCAGACCGGACGACCTCCTCGACCGGGGGCACCGGCCCGGATGCCGGGCCGGGCAGCCGCCGGGCGGCGGCGCAGCGCCAGCAGATGCGCCAGGACCTGGCCACCGCCGCGATGGAGCTGTTCGCCTCGCAGGGCTACGAGGAGACCACGGTCGACCAGATCGCGGCCGCCGCCGGGGTGGCCCGGCGGACCTTCTTCCGGTACTTCCGGTCCAAGGAGGAGGCGATCTTCCCGGACCACGACGACACCCTCGTCCGGGTCGCCGACCTGCTGGCCAGCGCCGAGCCGGAGGAGCACCCGCTGGACGTGGTCTGCCGCGGCATCAAGGAAGTGCTGCGGATGTACGCCTCCACGCCGGGGGTGTCGGTCGCGCGGTACCAGCTGATCCGGCAGGTCCCGGCGCTGCGCGAGCGGGAGATCGCCGTGGTGGCCCGGTACGAGCGGCTGTTCACCCGCTACCTGCTGGGCCGTTTCGACACCGGCGAGTCGATCCCGTCGGGCTGGCAGCGCGGCGGCGAGGACGACTCGATGCTGGCCGAGGTGTCGGCGGCGGCGGTCGTCGCGGCGCACAACCACGTGCTGCGGCGCTGGCTGCGGGCCGGCGGCCGGGGGGACGTGGAGGCGCAGCTGGACCACTCCTTCGAGGTCATCCGGCGGACCTTCTGGGCCTCCAGCGAGCCGGGTGCCAGACGCCGGGGCTCCCTGGTGGCACCCGGTGCCAGTGGGGCGGGCGTGGAAGGGGTGGCGGAAAGCGCACTGAGTGCCAGCCCCGGAGGTGAGGTACTCATCACAGTCGCCCGGACGGACGCTCCACTGGACGTCGTAGTGGACAGCATCCGGGCCGCACTGAGCGGCGCCAGGGAGTCCTGAGCCCGGAGTATTCGCAGGTCAGGGCAGTTTCGAGGGCCCGCGCCGAACAGTCGGCGCGGGCCCTTCGCATGCCCGCTCAACGCGCGTCACACCCCGCCGCGACGCCCCGGAATTCCTGACACCCGGTGTCTTTACGAGTGGCACAGGGTGCCACTACCTTGTTACTCACCAGTCGCGGCGCCGCGGCTCCCCACCTCGGCGCGCCGTCGTCCGGCGTTCCCACACCCCGGGAGCAGTGCCAGATCGGCCCGGCCCAGTCCGGGCGCCCAGCAGGACCAACCCACCCACCTCAGCGAAGCCGGTGTCCGCTCCCGGCTCCCCCAGACGCCCTGTGCGCCCTCAACACAGGTACGCCTTCGGAGGCAGCCATGCAGGAAATCCTCGACGCGATCCTCAGCAACGACGCCACGTCGGAGGACTTCGCCGCCGTCAAGCTCCCCGAGTCCTACCGGGCGGTCACGCTCCACAAGGACGAGGAGCAGATGTTCGCGGGCCTCGACAGCCGCGACAAGGACCCCCGGAAGTCCCTCCACCTCGACGAGGTGGCCCTGCCCGAGCTCGGCCCCGGCGAGGCCCTGGTCGCCGTCATGGCCAGCTCGGTGAACTACAACACCGTGTGGAGCTCGATCTTCGAGCCGGTCTCCACCTTCGGCTTCCTGGAGCGCTACGGCCGGCTGTCCCCGCTCACCAAGCGCCACGACCTGCCGTACCACGTCCTCGGCTCCGACCTGGCGGGCGTGGTGCTGCGCACCGGCGCCGGGGTCAACGCCTGGAAGCCGGGCGACGAGGTCGTCGCGCACTGCCTCTCCGTCGAGCTGGAGTCCCCGGACGGCCACAACGACACGATGATGGACCCGGAGCAGCGCATCTGGGGCTTCGAGACCAACTTCGGCGGCCTGGCCCAGATCGCCCTGGTGAAGACCAACCAGCTGCTGCCCAAGCCGAAGCACCTCACCTGGGAGGAGGCCGCCTCCCCCGGCCTGGTCAACTCCACCGCCTACCGCCAGCTGGTCTCCCAGAACGGCGCCGGCATGAAGCAGGGCGACAACGTGCTGATCTGGGGCGCCAGCGGCGGCCTCGGCTCGTACGCCACCCAGTACGCCCTGGCCGGCGGCGCCACCCCGATCTGCGTGGTCTCCAGCGAGGCCAAGGCGGACATCTGCCGCGCCATGGGCGCCGAGGCGATCATCGACCGCTCCGCCGAGGGCTACCGGTTCTGGAAGGACGAGAACAACCAGGACCCGCGCGAGTGGAAGCGGCTCGGCTCCAAGATCCGCGAGTTCACCGGCGGCGAGGACGTCGACATCGTCTTCGAGCACCCGGGCCGGGAGACCTTCGGCGCCTCGGTGTACGTCACCCGCAAGGGCGGCACCATCGTCACCTGCGCCTCCACCTCCGGCTACATGCACCAGTACGACAACCGCTACCTGTGGATGTCGCTCAAGCGCATCGTCGGCTCGCACTTCGCCAACTACCGCGAGGCCTTCGAGGCCAACCGGCTGGTCGCCAAGGGCAAGATCCACCCGACCCTGTCCAAGGTCTACTCGCTGGAGGAGACCGGCCAGGCCGCCCTCGACGTGCACCACAACAAGCACCAGGGCAAGGTCGGCGTGCTCTGCCTGGCCCCCGAGGAGGGCCTGGGCGTGCGCAACGAGGAGCTCCGCGCCAAGCACGTCGACGCCATCAACCGCTTCCGGAACGTCTGAGGCCCCTCCGATGACCGAGCAGCAGCAGAAGCGCGACCGGCCCTGGCTGATGCGCACCTACGCCGGACACTCCACCGCGAGCGACTCCAACGCGCTCTACCGGCGGAACCTGGCGAAGGGTCAGACCGGTCTGTCCGTGGCCTTCGACCTGCCGACGCAGACCGGCTACGACTCGGACCACATCCTCGCCCGCGGCGAGGTGGGCCGGGTCGGCGTCCCGGTCGGCCACGTGGGCGACATGCGCACCCTGTTCGACGGCATCCCGCTCGAGCAGACCAACACCTCGATGACGATCAACGCCACCGCCATGTGGCTGCTCGCGCTCTACCAGGTGGTCGCCGAGGAGCAGGGCGCCGACATCGCCCTGCTCACCGGCACCACCCAGAACGACATCGTCAAGGAGTATCTGTCGCGCGGGACGCACGTCTTCCCGCCCGGCCCGTCGGTGCGCCTGATCACCGACATGATCGCCTACACGGTCGGCAACATCCCCAAGTGGAACCCGATCAACATCTGCAGCTACCACCTGCAGGAGGCCGGCGCGACGCCCGTCCAGGAGATCGCCTACGCGATGTGCACCGCCATCTCGGTGCTCGACGCCGTGCGCGACTCCGGCCAGGTGCCGGCCGAGCGGATGGGCGACGTCGTCGCCCGGATCTCCTTCTTCGTGAACGCCGGCGTGCGCTTCGTCGAGGAGATGTGCAAGATGCGCGCCTTCGCCCAGCTGTGGGAGAAGGTCACGCTGGAGCGCTACGGCGTCCAGGACCCGAAGCAGCGCCGGTTCCGCTACGGCGTCCAGGTCAACTCGCTGGGCTTGACCGAGGCCCAGCCGGAGAACAACGTCCAGCGGATCGTGCTCGAGATGCTGGCCGTCACCCTCTCCAAGGACGCCCGCGCCCGGGCCGTCCAGCTGCCCGCCTGGAACGAGGCGCTCGGCCTGCCCCGGCCCTGGGACCAGCAGTGGTCCCTGCGGATCCAGCAGGTGCTGGCCTTCGAGTCGGACCTGCTGGAGTACGGCGACCTCTTCAACGGCTCCGAGGTGGTCGAGTCCAAGACCGCCGCGCTGCTGGCCGGCGCCGAGGCGGAGATCGCCAAGGTGCTGGAGATGGGCGGGGTGATCCCGGCCGTCGAGTCCGGCTACCTGAAGTCCAACCTGGTCGCCTCGCACGCCGCCCGCCGGGCCCGGATCGAGTCCGGCGAGGACAAGATCATCGGCGTCAACTGCTTCGACACCACCGAGGAGAGCCCGCTCACGGCTGACCTCGACACCGCGATCATGGTCGTCGACCCGGCCTCCGAGCAGTCCGTGCTGGCCGCGCTGGAGGCCTGGCGCGGCGGGCGCGACGAGGCCGCCGCGCAGGCGGCGCTGGCCGAGCTCAAGGCCGTCGCCGCCACCGACGTCAACCTGATGCAGGCCACGCTCGCCTGCGCCCGGGCCGGCGTCACCACCGGCGAGTGGTCCTTCGCCCTGCGCGAGGTCTTCGGCGAGTACCGCGCGCCCACCGGCGTCGGCGGCGCCCCGGTCGCCGTCGCTGCCGAGCCCGGCGGCGAACTGGCCGCGGTGCGCGCCGCGGTCGCCGCCACCGCCGAGGAGCTGGGCGCCGGCAAGCTGCGCCTGCTGGTCGGCAAGCCCGGCCTCGACGGCCACTCCAACGGCGCCGAGCAGATCGCCGTCCGGGCCCGCGACGCCGGGTTCGAGGTGGTCTACCAGGGCATCCGGCTGACCCCCGAGCAGATCGTCTCCGCGGCCGTCGCCGAGGACGTGCACTGCGTCGGCCTGTCGATCCTCTCCGGCGCGCACTCCGAGCTGGTCCCGGACGTCCTGCAGCGGCTGCGCCGGGCCGGGGTGCAGGATGTCCCGGTGATCGTGGGTGGCATCATCCCGGCAGCGGACGGCGAGGCCCTCAAGGCCGCCGGCGTCGCCGCCGTGTTCACCCCGAAGGACTTCGGCATCACGACCATCATCGGCCGGATCGTGGACGAGATCCGGCTCGCCAACAAGCTCCAGCCCTGGACGCCCGCACCCGCGACCACCAGCTGACCACTGGGAAGGAACCGAACGACCCTCATGACCACCACGAACCGACTGCGCCCGCGCCGCTCCTGCCTCGCCGTGCCGGGCAGCAACCCGCGCTTCCTGGAGAAGGCCCAGGGCCTCCCCGCCGACCAGGTCTTCCTCGACCTGGAGGACGCCTGCGCCCCCCTCGTCAAGGAGAGCGCCCGCCACACCATCGTCGACGCCCTCAACAACGGCGACTGGGGCGGCAAGACCAGGGTCGTCCGGGTCAACGACTGGACCACCCACTGGACCTACCGCGACGTGATCACCGTCGTCGAGGGCGCCGGCCCCAACCTCGACTGCATCATGCTGCCCAAGGTCCAGGACGCCGGGCAGATCAAGGCGCTCGACCTGCTGCTCACCCAGATCGAGAAGACCATGGGCTTCGAGGTCGGCAGGATCGGCATCGAGGCGCAGATCGAGAACGCCAAGGGCCTGATCAACGTCGACGCCATCGCCGAGGCCTCGCCCCGGCTGGAGACCATCATCTTCGGCCCGGCCGACTTCATGGCGTCCATCAACATGAAGTCCCTGGTGGTCGGCGAGCAGCCGCCCGGCTACCCGGCCGACGCCTACCACTACATCCTGATGCGCATCCTGATGGCCGCCCGCGCCAACGACCTGCAGGCCATCGACGGCCCGTACCTGCAGATCCGCAACCAGGAGGGCTACCGCGAGGTCGCCGGCCGCTCCGCCGCCCTGGGCTTCGACGGCAAGTGGGTGCTGCACCCGGACCAGGTCGCCGCCGCGAACGAGATCTACTCGCCCTCGCAGGAGGACTACGACCACGCCGAGCTGATCCTCGATGCCTACGACTACTGCACCTCCGAGGCAGGCGGCGCCAAGGGCTCCGCGATGCTCGGCGACGAGATGATCGACGAGGCCAGCCGCAAGATGGCCCTGGTCATCTCCGGCAAGGGCCGGGCCGCCGGGATGCAGCGCACCACCAAGTTCGAGATCCCGGGAGCCTGACCCATGCAGTTCGGACGCACCTACGAGGAGTTCGAGGTCGGCGCGGTCTACAAGCACTGGCCCGGCAAGACGGTCACCGAGTACGACGACCACCTCTTCTGCCTGCTCACCATGAACCACCACCCGCTCCACATGGACACCAACTATGCGGAGAAGACGACGGACTTCGGCAGGAACGTCGTGGTGGGCAACTACGTCTACTCGCTGCTGCTGGGCATGTCCGTCCCGGACGTCTCCGGCAAGGCCATCGCCAACCTGGAGATCGAGTCGCTGCGCCACGTCGCACCGACCTTCCACGGCGACACCATCTACGGCGAGACCACCGTCATCGACAAGTGGCCGTCCAAGTCGAAGAACGACCGCGGCATCGTCCACGTCGAGACCAAGGGGTACAAGCAGGACGGCACGGTCGTCTGCATCTTCCGCCGCAAGGTGATGGTGCCGACCGGGACGTACATCGAGGAGCGCGGCGGCGAGCAGCCCGGCCGCCCCACCCCGCTCTCCTGACCCCTCCTGACCCCGGACGGGTAGGCCGCCGTCATCGGCCGATCCCCACCCCGGTACCGGGGGCCCCGTCGCCACGCCGGCGGGGCCCCCGGAAATCCCCCCCCCCGGGGGGATCCACGACTTCCCCCCGACCCCCAGACCTTTCGGAGCCGCACGATGGGACGCCTCGCACAGACCGACGGCCTCACCGAGATCCAGCGGGACATCCTCGCCACCGTGCGGGATTTCGTCGACAAGGAGATCATTCCGGTCGCGACCGAGCTGGAGCACAAGGACGAGTACCCGACCGCCATCGTCGAGGGCATGAAGCAGCTCGGGCTGTTCGGCCTGACCATCCCCGAGGAGTACGGCGGCCTCGGCGAGTCGCTGCTCACCTACGCCCTGGTGGTCGAGGAGATCGCCCGCGGCTGGATGAGCGTGTCCGGCATCGTCAACACGCACTTCATCGTGGCGCACATGATCAACGCCCACGGCACCCAGGAGCAGAAGGACCACTTCCTGCCGAGGATGGCCGCCGGCGAGATCCGCGGCGCCTTCTCGATGTCCGAGCCCGGCCTCGGCTCCGACGTTTCGGCCATCTCCACCAAGGGCGTCCGGGACGGCGACTGCTACGTCCTCAACGGCCAGAAGATGTGGCTCACCAACGGCGGCACCTCCACCCTCGTCGCGGTCCTGTGCAAGACCGACGAGGGCGGCAACACGCCGTACAAGAACATGACCACCTTCCTGATCGAGAAGGAGGCCGGTTTCGGCCCGAACCCGAAGGTTCCCGGCCTGACCGTGCCCGGCAAGATCGAGAAGATGGGCTACAAGGGCGTCGACACCACCGAGCTCGTCCTGCAGGACGTCCGGATCCCGGCCGACCGCGTCCTCGGCGGCGTGCCCGGCCGCGGCTTCTACCAGATGATGGACGGCGTCGAGGTCGGCCGCGTCAACGTCGCCGCCCGCGGCTGCGGCGTCGCCCGCCGCGCCTTCGAGCTCGGCATCTCCTACGCCCAGCAGCGCTCCACCTTCGGCAAGAAGATCGCCGAGCACCAGGCCATCCAGTTCAAGCTCGCCGAGATGGCCACCAAGGTCGAGGCCGCCCACCAGATGATGGTCATGGCCGCCCGCAAGAAGGACAGCGGCGAGCGCAACGACCTCGAGGCCGGCATGGCCAAGTACCTCGCCTCCGAGTACTGCAAGGAGGTCGTCGAGGACGCCTTCCGCATCCACGGCGGCTACGGCTTCTCCAAGGAGTACGAGATCGAGCGGCTCTACCGCGAGGCCCCGATGCTGCTCATCGGTGAAGGAACTGCGGAGATCCAGAAGATGATCGTCGGACGCCGGCTCCTGGAGGAGTACCGGATCGCCGACTGAGCATCCGGTCGACCCGGCCGGACGCGTGGCCCCCGGGCCGCCGCGGACGGCCGGGTCGGCCCCTCCGAACCGCCGGTCGACGGGCGTGCGGGCCCGTCCCGGCACCCCGCCGTGCCCACCACGGCCCCGGCCTGGTCCGCCTGGGGTCCGGCACGGCCCGCCGGAAGCGGCCGCAGGGCGTACAGCTGCAACGACGCGCCCTGCGGCCGCTTCCGCACACCCTCGACAGGGCGCGTACGGGCCGCTCCGCCCCCCGGGTTCCGCCGGCACCCCCGCTGAGACAAGAGTCACCAGCCGCGTCCGGTCCCTTGGGAACCGGACCGGGTCGAGCTACGGTCGTAGGGGTGGGACGCGCAGACGCGCCTCCCCCGGACACATGAACGAGCAGGCGGGTTGCCCACCCACCGTGTGCTCCCGATAGCATCCACCGGGACAGCAAGCCGTCCCTCTATTACCCGATCCCGCGGTGGCCCCCGTCCAGCGGCCATGATCCCCCGCGACAAAGGTCTTCGATGCCCATCAGCCCGTCCCCTCACTCCTCCGTCACGGACCGCGATGCCCTCGCAGCCACGACGGCCGGTCGGCGACCCCGCGTGACCATCGCGCGCGGAGCCACCCCCTGGTTCGTCCCCACCCTCGCCACGGCCGCCGTGACCACCGCCCTCACCCGGCGCAGCGGCAAGTGGGCCCTGGCGGCGGTTCCCGCCTGCGCGCTCGGCGCCGGCATGCTGTGGTTCTTCCGCGACCCCGAGCGTGAGATCGGCACGGGCAGAGTGATCTCGCCCGCCGACGGCGTGGTGCAGAGCATCGACGCCTGGCCGGACGGCCGCACCCGGGTCGCGATCTTCATGAGCCCGCTCAACGTCCACGTCAACCGCGCGCCGCTGCCCGCCACGGTGACCTCCGTCGAGCACGTCGCCGGAGGCTTCGTCCCGGCGTTCAACAAGGACAGCGACCAGAACGAGCGGGTCGTCTGGCACTTCGACACCGAGCTCGGCGACATCGAGATGGTGCAGATCGCGGGGGCCGTGGCCCGCCGCATCGTGCCGTACGTGGCCGCCGGTACCAAGGTCGAGCAGGGCGACCGGATCGGCCTGATCCGGTTCGGCTCCCGGGTCGACACCTACCTGCCGGCCGGCGTCGAGGTCGGCGTCGAGGTCGGCCAGAAGACCACAGCCGGGGTGACGCGCCTTGACCGTGACTGATCCTGAGACAATCGTCGGCCTGGACGACGAGGAGACGGCCCTGCGCCGCCGCCGCTGGGCGCGCGACCGCGAGCTGCGCGCCCCGCGCTCTCCCCAGCACCTGTCCACCGCCGACTTCCTGACCCTGGGGAACGCCGTCTGCGGCTTCCTGGCGATCTACTCGATCACCACCGGGGTCCTCGTCCCGCACATCACCAACCCGGACGCCGCACCCGACCGGCACAGCGCCGCCACCGCGGTGACCCTGCTGCTCATCGGCTCGATGTGCGACCTCTTCGACGGCCTGGTGGCGCGCAAGCTGCGCTCCTCCGCCCTCGGAGCGGAACTCGACAACCTGGCCGACCTGATCAGCTTCGGCATCGCGCCGGCCTACTTCGTCGCGGTCTGGGGCATGGTCTCCCAGGGCTCCAACAGCAAGCTCTCGGCGCTGATCGCGCTGACCGTGCTGCTCGCGGTCGTCCTGCGGCTGGCCCGTTTCTCGGCCGTGAAGATGCGGCCCGGGGTGTTCCAGGGCATGCCCTGCCCGATGGGCGCGATGACGGTCATCGCCATCGTGCTGCTCGACCCGCCGTTCCTGCCCGGTCTGCTCGCCATCTTCGGCGCGGCGTACCTGATGGTCAGCCGGATCGAGTACCCGAAGCCGCAGGGGCTGCTGGCCACCGCGACGCTCTGCTGGATCGTCGTCTCGATCGGCTGCCTGGCGGCCTGGGCCACCGGTCTGCCCGGTGGCGACGCGCTGATGCACGTCGGCGCGTTCGCCCAGATCACGCTCGCCGCGATGGCCCCGCTGCTGGTCATCCGGCGCAAGGTCGGGCAGAAGGTCGGCGACGTCCGCGCCCGGCGGGCGGAGTCCCGGCTCGGCTGAGCCCGCCCCGGGAACGACGGAAGGGCCCCGGATCCACCAGGATCCGGGGCCCTTCCCGTTGTGCTCCGTCCGGGCGCCGCGCCACGCGTGGCCCGGTGCGGACGCCGGGCTACGCGCCGCCGGTGTGGACGCTGAAGGCCGAACGGCGGGCCGCCCGCGCCACGCCCGGATCCGGGTGCACGCCCGAGACCGCCGTCAGCACCGAGGCCGCCCGCGGGTGCCCCGACTGCCGGGCCCGGGCGAACAGCCGCACCGGATCACCCGCCGAGGCGCCCTCGACGTGGCCCACCAGCAGCTCCGTCTCGCCGTGGTCCAGCACCGCCGCCGCGGTGTCCACCCACAGCCAGGCCGCGTCCTCGGCCCCCAGCACGTCCGCCGGGGACACCCCCTCGTCGGCCCGCTCGGCCAGCCACAGCAGCGCGTAGGGGCGCAGCACCGGCTCGTCGACCGCCGCCCGCACCGCCTGCTCGGCCGGGCCCCCGGCCACCCGCAGCGCCTCGAAGGCCAGCCCGCGCACCAGCGCGTCGTCCCCCTGCGCGGCGTCCAGCAGCTCCGCCACCGCGCGGTCCGCCGGACGGGCCGCCACCCAGGCGCGGAACTCCGCCCGGGCCGGGCCCGGCGAGTAGTCCGCGCAGGCGTTCAGCAGCTCGAAGGCGCTCTGCTCGATGTGCCCGGCCGCGGTCTGCGCGACGGTGCAGATCTCCTCCAGCTTCGCCCGCACCGCCCAGTGGCCCAGCGGCGACAGCTCGGCCGCGTCGTCCCGGCGCTCCACCGCGCCGACGGCCGTCAGGCCGTCCAGCATCCAGTCCAGGACGGCGGCGACGTCGGCGGGCGACGGCGGGGTGTCGATCTGCGGCTCCCGGCAGGTGCCGCGGACGGCCGACACGGCGGAGGCCGCGTGCGGCACCGGCGACAGGCCGGAACCGTCCGTCCCGCCCACCCGGCGCTCGTCCAGACCGCGGCGCAGCAGCTCCAGCAGCTCGCTGTCCGCCACCGGGGCGGCCACCAGGTGCAGGAAGGAGAGCAGTTGCGGGGCCTGGTCCACGGCCTGGCCGGCCAGCACCGCGAACACGCCGCGCAGGGCGGCCGGCGGCACCGGGGCGAGCAGCGTCCAGGCGTCGAACAGCGCGGACCAGCCGCGCACCACCGCCTCGTCGTCGTGCTCCCAGGCGTGCAGGCGCCAGCCCGGCCCGGCACCGCCGTCGCGGGCCTCGACCAGGCCGACCAGCAGGGCCTGACCCCACGCCTTGGTGGCGGCGCCGACCGTCATGGCCAGCGCCCGGCCGGCCGCGCGGGCGTCGTCCGGCAGCAGCTCGCCGCGCTTGTCGACCTCCTCCAGCTCGCCCGCCCAGCGGGCGATCCGGACGGCGTCCACCAGCATCCGGCGAGCCAGCGGCGCCAGCTCGGCCGGCGCCGGGAAGCCCTCGGGCACCGGGACCCGGCCGCGACCGGGCGCAGGAGCCGGACCTCGTCGGCGGGGTACCCCGGCCCCGCCCGGCCTGCCACCGGCGGGCCGGTGGGCCGTACCGGGGAGACGGGTCACCGTCGCACCGGTACCGATCGTCGGCGGGAGCGGGGCATCACGGTCGCGCGGATTCCGAGACGTCACGTCGAGCAGTCTTCCCCTTGTACCGGCCTTCTGTCACATCCGGTTGGCCGTACGGACGGGCTGTCGTCCACAGCACCTCCACAAGATCGGGCAACAGAGGCAAACCGCCTGGCCGGAAACGTGTGGCGGGGCCATGCCAGCCTGGTGGGAGGGCCTCGGCGCCGGTCGCGCTCCCCGTCCGTCCGGTCACTTTCCGTGCCCGTCGACCACCCCGGCACCGGCCGCGGCGAGGATCTTCGGGGACGATTGACGGCGTTTGCCGATCATGCGGGTGACGGTGTGGAAATCCGGCTGAAACGGCATTCCTCACCCGTCCGGAACCGGCCGCCGCGAGGAATTCCGGAGCCGCCGGAACGGCCTGGCGCGACCACCGGGAATGGCGTGGAAAGTCGGCCCGGCCGACTTTCCGCACACGGCCGACGAGGGCCGGCAGGGAGCGGGTGCCGTCGGAAGTCGGCCGTTCGAACGACACCGGCCCCGGGGTGCCGCCGGCCGCGTCCACCCCGCCATTCCACCCCGCCTTTCCGCAGCCGCCTTTGCGCGCCGACGTTTCCGCGCCCCCCGCGCCTCCCGCGGGCGGCCGCGGGGGGCGGTCGCCGCCCGGACGGATCAGAGCAGGGGGGTGAGCCAGCGGCGCAGGAGTTCGGTGTAGTGGGTGGGGGCCGAGTTCCAGAGCGCGGCGTGGTCGGCCCCCGGGAAGGTTTGCAGGCTGACCACGTCCTGGCGGAGCCCGGCGAGGCGCTCCGCGCTGCGGAAGGGCGCGAGCTGGTCGTCCGGGCTGTGCATCAGGAGGGTGGGCACCCGCAGGTCGGCACCCTCGGCGATCCGGGTGAAGTCGGCGAGGTCGACCCCCGTGCGGCCCTCCGCGGCCAGCGCGCCGAGCTCGGCGGCGGGGCCGGTGTACCCGGCCCGCGCGGCGCGGCGGCGGGCGGTGGCGGGCAGGTCCAGGACGGGCGAGTCCAGCACGATCCCGCTGATCGCGTGCGCCCAGGAGGAGCGGGCCGCCGCCTGCAGGACCATGGTGGCGCCCACCGACCAGCCGTACAGGATGACCCGGCCGGCCCCGTTGTCCAGCGCCAGGCGCATCGCCGACTCGACGTCGCGCCACTCCGTCTCGCCGAAGTGGCTGAGCCCGTCCGGCGAGGCCGGGGCGCCCTCGTCACCCCGGTAGGTGACCGCCAGGGCGGGCATCGAGAGCCGGTCCAGGACGGGGAGCACCGGGAGGGTCTGCTGCCGGTCGCCGCCGGGGCCGTGCACCAGGATCACCCAGGTGCCGCGCTTGCCGTCGAGGAACCAGACCGGCAGCGCGCCGAGCTCGCCGTCCGCGGCGGTCTCGCGGTACGGGAGGCCGAGCGCCGCGGTCGGGTCGCCGAGGTGGACGCGCGGGGTGAAGCGGACCTCGGTGCCGGGCGTGAGGGTGCCGCGGTCGGCGCGCAGGAGCTTGCGGGTCACGCCCTGCTCGTCGCTGTGCAGGACGTCCTCGACGACGGCGTGGCCGTGGTCGTCCCACTCGACCGCCCAGCGGCCCGGGCGCAGGCTCGCGGGGCGCCGGGTGAAGGTGATCCGGCCGGCCGCCAGGCTCTGCACCAGGACGGGGCCGGAGCCCTCGACGGCGGCGGCCGGGCGGACCGTCCGTTCGGAGGCCCGGCGGCCGATGACCAGGACGGCGGCCCCGGCACCGACGGCGGCGGCGGCCACGACGGCCGCGGTTCCCCAACGCATATCGCTCCCCGCTCTGACGGTCGGACGGTCTTGGACCGGACGGTGTTCGAGCACCAGTTCACCGGGAGGGCGGCCGGGCGGCCACCGGGCTGGGCCGTCCGGGGCACGGCGGGGCGGCCGGCGGGGGTGTGGGCGGCGGGCGGGAGGCGGGCGGGCTGGAGGGGTACGGGCGGCGGTTCGGCGCGGGCGGGCGGGGGCGGGCCGCGGCGTCAGACCGGGATGTCGGTCCGGCGCCGCCCGAGCAGCTCCCAGAAGCGCTCCGCCAACGGCTGCTCGCGGACCGGGTCCGGCGCCGCGGCGGCCGGGGAGCCCCAACTGCCGCTGCCCCAGTGGGAGGAGACCTGGTTCTCCTGCTGGAGGGCCGTCAGCACGGCCGCCAGGTCGTCCTCGTGGACCGGCACGATACGGGCGACGGCCCGGACGTGGGCCTGCCAGCGGCCGTCCACGCACTGGCGCAGGCACCGGTCGAGCTCCTCGCGGCGGCCGGTGACGTCGACGAGCTCGCGCAGCCGCAGGCCGAGCACCTGGGCGAGCGCGTGGGTCTGGGCCTCGTCGCCGTCCCACCGGCCGGTCAGCTCGGCGTCCTGGTAGCGGCGCAGGGCGACCCCGATCCGGCGGGCGGCGGCGTCCTGGTGGAGTTCGCGGGCGACCCGGAAGTCCCGCAGCCGGGTGGGGCGGGTGCCCATCAACTGGACGGCGGGGCACCAGAGCGCGCGGGCCAGCGCGATGAACTCCTCCTCGGTCGGCCGCAGCTCGCCGCTCTCCCAGGCGAGGACGTGGGTGGGCAGCAGGCGGACGCCGTGCGCGGCCATCCCGCCGACGACCTGGTCGGGGGTCAGGCCGAGGCCGGCCCGGTGGGCTCGGGCGGCGCCCGGCGAGAACGGCACCGGGGGCAGGGCGGGGGGCTGTCTGCGTCGCATGGGAACGAACGGTAGGTGCGGGTGGCGGCCGGCCCCAGCCGCCGAACACACGAAGCGGCCCTGGAGGTCCCTACGGACCGCTGGACGATCGCACAGGGTGTCATGCCCCTGCGGGCGGGCGGATCGGAGGTACCGACGGAGGTGCCGGCGCGGGCCCCGCCGCCCGTCGCCGCCGCCCGGCCGGGAGCCCGCGGGCGCCCCGCGGCCCCCGGTCCCGTGTGACCAACCCCTCCGTGACCTCGGTTGACTCCCGGTTCGGCCGCGTGATGGGATCCGGGGGCCAAACGGAGGCATGCAGAGGAAGCCGGTGCGAGTCCGGCGCGGTCCCGCCACTGTCACCGGGGAGCACGCTCGGCAGGTTGCCACGGCGCGCCGTCAGAAGCCGCTGGAAGGCCCGGGGGTGCGTCCGACCCGGAAGCCAGGAGACTCTCGCCCCCGCTACGTCGAGCCAGGGCGCGGACCCTGAGTGAGGACACGCACGCGATGCAGGCTGCCCCGCCCCGCCGGACCCGACGCTGCCTTCCGCCACACCCCCCGGTCCCGCCGCACCCGGCCGCCGCCCCCGCGAACCCGCCGCACCCGACGTGCGCCCGCTGACCCGCGCGGCGGCGTTCGCGCTGGGCGCCCTCGCGGGCTACGCCGCCGACGCCCGCTACGCCGACCCCCGCCGCGGCCACCCGGTGGCCGTCTTCGGCTCCGCCGCGGCCCGGCTCGAGCGCCGGCTCTGGCGGGACGACCGGGCGACCGGCGCCGGCTACACGGCCCTGTGCGCGGGCACCGTGGCCGCCGCCGCGGTGGCCCTGGACCGCACCGCGGGCCGGCGCCCGCTCGGCCGCGCGGCCCTGGCCGCCGCCGCGACCTGGACGGTGCTCGGCGGCACCTCGCTGACCCGGGAGGCCCGCACCATCGGCCGCTCGCTGGCCGCGGGCGACCTGACGGCGGCCCGGGCCCGGCTGCCGCACCTGTGCGGGCGCGACCCGAGCGCGCTGGACGAGCAGCAGATCGCCCGCGCGGTGGTCGAGTCGGTGGCCGAGAACACCGCCGACGCCGTCGTCAACGCGCTCGTCTGGGGCGCGCTGGCGGGCACGCCGGGGCTGCTGGCGTTCCGCGCGGTGAACACCCTGGACGCCATGGTCGGCCACCGCTCGCCGCGCCACGCCCGGTTCGGCTGGGCCTCGGCCCGGCTGGACGACGTGGCGGGCTGGCCGGGCGCCCGGCTGACCGCCCTGCTGACCGTCGCCGCCGCGCCGCAGCCGCGCACCGCCTGGCGGGTCTGGCGCCGGGACGGCTCGGCGCACCCGAGCCCGAACGCCGGCCAGGCCGAGTCCGCCTTCGCGGGCGCGGTCGGCGTCCGGCTGGGCGGCACCCTGCAGTACGGCGAACGGGTCGAGCACCGACCCGTCCTGGGCGCCGAACTGCGGCCGGTCACGGTGGACGACATCGAGCGGGCCTGCGTGCTCTCCCGGCGGGTGGGCGCGCTGGCCCTGGGTACGACCGTGGCGGGGCACGTCGCACTGCGACTGCTGGCCGGCCGCGGAAGCAGAAGCGGAAAGGGACGGGCATGAGCAACGCGCTGCTGGTCGCAGGGACGACCTCGGACGCGGGCAAGAGCGTGGTGACGGCGGGCATCTGCCGCTGGCTGGCCCGCCGCGGGGTCGCGGTGGCGCCGTTCAAGGCGCAGAACATGTCGCTGAACTCCTTCGTCACCGCCGACGGCGCCGAGATCGGCCGGGCCCAGGCGATGCAGGCGCAGGCCGCCCGGGTGGAGCCGGAGGCGGCCATGAACCCGGTGCTGCTCAAGCCCGGCGCCGACGGCCGCAGCCAGGTCGTGCTGCTCGGCCGGCCGGTCGCCGAGGTCGGTGCGCTGGACTACCGCGAGCGCAAGCCCGTCCTGCTGGAGCGGGCCCTGGAGTGCCTGGCGGACCTGCGCCGCCGCTACGACGTGGTGGTCTGCGAGGGCGCCGGCTCGCCCGCAGAGATCAACCTGCGCGACCGGGACATCGCCAACATGGGCCTGGCCACCGCGGCCGGACTGCCCGTGGTGGTGGTCGGCGACATCGACCGCGGCGGCGTCTTCGCGGCCATGTACGGGACGCTGGCGCTGCTGTCCGCGGAGGACCAGCGGCACGTGGCCGGCTGGTTCGTCAACAAGTTCCGCGGCGACGCCCGACTGCTCGCCCCCGGGCTGGAGATGCTCCACGGGCTGACCGGCCGCCCGGTGCTGGGCACCCTGCCGATGCTGCCGGGCCTGTGGCTGGACGCCGAGGACTCGCTGGACCTGTCGACCGTGGTGGACCGGGTGGACGGCCGCGGCCCGCTCGGAGCGGACGTGCTGCGGGTGGCCGTGGTGCGCTTCCCCCGGCTCTCCAACTTCACCGACGTGGACGCGCTCGCGCAGGAGCCGGGCGTGCTGGTGCGCTGGGCGACCCGGCCGGAGGAGCTGGCCGACGCCGACCTGGTGGTGCTGCCCGGCACCCGGGCCACCGTCGCCGACCTGGCCTGGCTGCGCGAGCGCGGCCTGGAACCGGCGCTGAAGGCCCGCGCGGCGGCCGGGCTGCCGGTGCTCGGGGTCTGCGGCGGCTACCAGATGCTGGCGGGCTCGATCGTCGACGAGGTGGAGTCCGGGGCCGGCGAGGTCGCCGGTCTCGGGCTGCTGCCGACGCGCGTGCGGTTCGGCGCCGAGAAGGTGCTCGGCCGGCCGGTCGGCGAGGCGTACGGGCACCGGGTCGAGGGCTACGAGATCCACCACGGGGTGGTCGAGGTGGAGGGCGGCGAGCCCTTCCTGGACGGCTGCCGGGTCGGCCAGGTCTGGGGCACCACCTGGCACGGCGCGCTGGAGAACGACGGGTTCCGCCGCGAACTCCTGCGCGAGGTCGCCGCATCGGCGGGCCGCGCGTTCGTGCCCGCGCCGGACACGTCCTTCGCCGAGGCGCGCGAGGCCCGGCTGGACCGGCTGGGCGACCTGATCGAGGAGCACGCGGACACCGACGCGCTCTGGAAGCTGATCGAGGGCGGGGTGCCGGCGGCCGGATCGCTGCCGTTCCTGGCGCCCGGGGCACCTGGGGAGTATGCATGAGTGACGTCCGCTATCCGTTCACCGCGATCGTCGGCATGGCCGACCTGCGCCTCGGGCTGCTGCTCAACGCGGTCTCCCCGGCCGTGGGCGGCGTGCTCGTGCGCGGCGAGAAGGGCACCGCGAAGTCGACGATGGTGCGCGCCCTGGCCGGCCTGCTGCCGTCCATCGCCGCCGTCGACGGCTGCCGCTTCGCCTGCGACCCGGCCGGGCCGGACCCGCAGTGCCCCGACGGCCCGCACCCGGCCGCCGGCAGCCACGAACGCCCTTCCCAGCTGGTCGAGTTGCCGGTCGGCGTGGCCGAGGACCGGATCGTCGGCTCGCTCGACCTCGAGCGGGCGCTGGCCGAGGGCGTCAAGGCGTACGAGCCGGGGCTGCTCGCCAAGGCGCACCGCGGCGTGCTCTACATCGACGAGGTCAACCTGCTGCAGGACCACGTGGTGGACCTGCTGCTGGACGCCGCCGCGATGGGCCGCTCCTACGTCGAGCGCGAGGGCGTGTCGGTGCGGCACGCGGCCCGCTTCCTGCTGGTCGGCACGATGAACCCGGAGGAGGGCGAGCTGCGGCCGCAGCTGCTCGACCGCTTCGGCCTCACCGTCGAGATCGCCGCCACCCGGGAGCCCGCCGAGCGGGCCGAGGTGGTCCGCCGCCGGCTCGCCTACGACGCGGACCCGGCCGGCTTCGCCGCGCGGTTCGCCGAGGACGAGCGGGCGCTCGCCGGGCGCATCACCGCCGCCCGGGAGCTGCTCCCGGAGGTCGAGCTGACCGACACCGCACTGCGGCAGATCACCGCGGTGTGCGCCGCGTTCGAGGTGGACGGGCTGCGCGCCGACATCGTGATGGCCCGCACCGCCGTCGCGCTCGCCGCCTGGGACGGACGCACGGAGGTGCTGGAGGAGGACGTCCGCAAGGCCGCCCGGCTGGCCCTGCCGCACCGGCGCCGCCGCAACCCCTTCGACGCCCCGGGGCTGGACGAGGAGCAGCTGGAACGGACGCTGGAGGAGCACGCCCAGCCGGAGACCGAGCCCGAACCCGAACCGGAGGGCGACGGCCCCGACGGCGGCGACCCGGACGGGGACGGCCCGGACGGCGGCAGTGACGGCGGCCCGGGCGACGGCGGCCCCGACGGCGGCGGCGCACCCGAGCCGACCGGCGACGCGGCCCCGGAGACCTCCGCCCCGGAGCCCGCCCCCGCGGACGCCCCGGCGGAGGCCGGAGCACCCGAGCCGCAGCCCGTCCCGGCCCAGCACCCCGCCCCCGCCCGGGAGTCGGCGCCGGTCGCGGCCGGCGACCCGTACCGGACCCGGCTGTTCACCGTCCAGGGCACCGGCCGCGGCGCCCAGGGCCGCCGCTCCCCCGCCGAGACCAGCGCCGGCCACACCGTGCGCGCCCGCCGGCCGCAGGGCACCCTCAGCCGGCTGCACCTCACCGCCACCCTGCAGGCCGCCGCGCCGCACCAGGTCGCCCGCGGGCGCGACGGCCGCGCCCTGGTGCTGCACAAGGACGACTTCCGGGAGCAGGTGCGCCGCGGCCGCGAGTCCAACCTGGTGCTGTTCGTCGTGGACGCCTCCGGCTCGATGGCGGCCCGGCAGCGGATGACCGCCGTCAAGGGCGCCGTGCTGTCCCTGCTGATGGACGCCTACCAGCGCCGCGACAAGATCGGCATGATCACCTTCCGCGGCACCGGCGCCGAGCTGGCCCTGCCGCCCACCTCGTCCGTGGAGGTCGGCGCCGCCCGGCTGGAGTCGCTGCCCACCGGCGGCCGGACCCCGCTGGCCGCCGGGCTGCTGCGCGCGCACGAGGTGCTGCGGGTGGAACGGCTCCGCGACCCCGACCGCCGGCCGCTGCTGGTCCTGGTGACCGACGGCCGCGCCACCGGCGGACGCGACGCGCTCGCCGACTCCCGGCGCGCCGCCGGGCTCCTCGCCGCCCAGCGCACCGCCAGCGTCGTGCTGGACTGCGAGTCCGGCCCCGTCCGCCTCGGCCTCGCCCGCACCCTGGCCGGGCTGCTCGGCGGCAGCGCCGTCAGCCTGGACGAGCTGCGCGCCGAGGGCGTCGCCTCGCTCGTCCGCGCCAACCGACCCGTCACCACCTCGATGCGAAAGGCGGCCTGAGCCGACATGCCCAAGGGTGTCCCCGAAAGCGTCCCCGACGACGGCCTGACGACCCGCCAGCGCCGTACCCAGCCGATCACCGCCGTGCACACCGGCCCCGGGAAGGGCAAGTCCACGGCCGCCTTCGGCATGGCGCTGCGGGCCTGGAACCAGGGCTGGTCGGTCGGGGTGTTCCAGTTCGTGAAGTCCGCCAAGTGGAAGGTCGGCGAGGAGAACGCACTGCGCGTCCTCGGCGCCTCCGGCGAGGGCGGCACCGTCGACTGGCACAAGATGGGCTCCGGCTGGTCCTGGATCCAGCGCTCCGCCGAGCAGGAGATGACCAGCGAGGAGGCGGCCAAGGAGGGCTGGGAGCAGGTCAAGCGCGACCTCGCCGCCGAGACCTACCGCTTCTACGTGCTGGACGAGTTCACCTACCCGATGCACTGGGGGTGGATCGACCCGGCCGAGGTGGTGGCCGTGCTCGAGGACCGCCCCGGCAGCCAGCACGTCGTCATCACCGGCCGGTACGCACCCGAGGCGCTGACCGGCGCCGCCGACCTGGTCACCGAGATGACCAAGGTGAAGCACCCCATGGACGCCGGCCGCAAGGGCCAGCGCGGTATCGAGTGGTAGCCCCGAGAACGTGAACATCCCCCGCCTCGTCATCGCCGCGCCCTCCTCGGGCGCCGGCAAGACCACCGTCGCCACCGGCCTGATCGCGGCACTCGCCGCGCGCGGGCTGGCGGTGTCCCCGCACAAGGTCGGCCCCGACTACATCGACCCGGGCTACCACGCGCTCGCCGCCGGGCGCCCGGGCCGCAACCTGGACGCCTTCCTCTGCGGGCCGGAACGGGTCGCACCGCTGTTCCTGCACGGCGCGGCCGGAGCGGACGTGGCGGTGGTCGAGGGGGTCATGGGCCTGTTCGACGGGGCGTCCGGGCGCGGCGAGCTGGCCTCCACCGCCCACGTCGCCAAGCTCCTGAGGGCCCCGGTGGTGCTGGTGGTCGACGGCTCCTCGCAGTCCCGCTCGGTGGCCGCGCTGGTGCACGGCTTCGCCTCCTGGGACCCGGAGGTCCGGCTGGCCGGGGTGATCCTCAACCGGGTCGCCTCCGACCGGCACGAGCACCTCCTGCGGGAGGCCCTGGAGGAGGGCTCCGGCGTCCCCGTCCTCGGCGCGCTGCGCCGCTCCGCCGCCGTCGCCACGCCCTCCCGCCACCTCGGGCTGATCCCCGCGGTGGAACGCTCGGCGGAGGCCCTCAAGGCCGTCGCCGACATGGGCGAGCTCGTCGCCTCCTCCGTCGACCTGGACGCGCTGCTCGAACTCGCCCGCACCGCACCCGACCTGGCCGACGACCCGTGGGACCCGACCGCCGAGGTCGCACCCGTCCCCGGGGCGCCGCGGATCGCCGTGGCCGGCGGGGCCGCGTTCTCCTTCTCGTACGCCGAGAACGCCGAACTGCTCACCGCCGCGGGCGCGCAGGTCGTCCCGTTCGACCCGCTGCACGCCTCCGCGCTGCCGGAGGGCACCGCCGGCCTCGTCATCGGCGGCGGGTTCCCCGAACTCTACGTGCGGGAGCTCAGCGGGAACGCCGAACTGCGCGGCGCCATCGCCGCGTTCGCCGCGGGCGGCGGCCCGATCGCCGCCGAGTGCGCCGGACTGCTCTACCTGGGGCGGGAACTGGACGGCCTGCCGATGTGCGGCGTCCTGGACACCTGCGCCCGGATGACCGAACGCCTCACCCTCGGCTACCGGGAGGCCGTCGCCCTGCACGACTCCCCGCTCGCCCCGGCCGGCACCCGCCTGCGCGGCCACGAGTTCCACCGGACGGTCTGCGAACCGGGTGCCGGCGACCACCCCGCCTGGGGCTGGCACCTGCCCACCGGCCCACGCACCGAGGGCTTCGCCGGCGGCACCGTGCACGCCTCCTACCTCCACCTGCACTGGGCCGGATCGCCCGCCCTGGCGGCCTCGTTCGCGGCGGCCGCGGCGGCGTTCGACGCCGGGACGGGACGAGGCGCTCGCGCCTAGGGAGCGCCCCTAGGATGCGGGCATGCACGTGATCGTCCTCAACGGCGGCTCCAGCTCCGGCAAGTCCAGCATCGCCCGGCTCCTCCAGGGGCGGCTCCCGGACCCGTGGCTGCACCTCGGCGCGGACACCCTGGTCGACGCGCTGCCGGCCCGGCTGCGGGACGGCGGCGAGGGCATCGGCGGCCTGGCGGACGGGGACGGCACGGTCGGCGTCGGACCGGCCTTCGCGGCCCTGGACGCCGCCTGGACGCTCGGCGTCGCGGCGATGGCCCGGGCCGGGGCGCGGATCGTGGTGGACGAGGTCCTCCTCGGCGGCGCCGCCTCGCAGCAGCGGGTGGCGCGCCGCGCTGGACGGCCTGGACGTGCTCTGGGTCGGCGTGCACTGCGAGCCGGCCGTGGCCGCCGCCCGGGAGGCCGCGCGCGGCGACCGGGTCCCCGGCATGGCGGCCGCCCAGGCCGAGTCCGTCCACCGGGGCGTCTCGTACGACCTGCTCGTGGACACCTCCCGGACCGCACCCGGCGACTGCGCCGGGCTGATCGCCGCACGACTGGCCGCAGCCGCCCAAGCCTGAGGGCGGACCCTACAGCGCGAGGGTCCGCCAGCCCCGGGTGATCTGCTCGTGGAGGGCCGCCGGGTCCGGCGCCGTCGACCGGGCCGCCTCCAGCGCGGCCAGCAGGCCGGTGCCGTCCGCCGGGCGCTCCGCCGGGTCGACCGCCAGGGCACGGGTGACGACGGCCGCGAGCGCCGGGTCGAGGGCCTGGACCGCCGCCAGCGCGGCCGGTTCGGGCCCGGTGTCCACGATCCGGCGGATCACCGCCCCCGTGCTGGTCGCCGCGAACGGGCTGGCGCCGTGCGCCGCGCACACCACGCAGCACGCCCAGGCCCACACGTCGGCGGCCGTGCCGACCGGCTCGTCCCCGAACTGCTCCGGCGCCATGTACGTCAGCGTGCCCGGCCCGCCGCCGGTCATCGTCAGCCGGGTGCCGTCCACGATCGCCGCGATGCCGAAGTCGAGCAGCCGCGGGCCGGCCGTGGTCAGCATGATGTTGGCGGGCTTGAGGTCCCGGTGGACGAGCCCGAGCCGGTGCACTCCGGACAGGGCCACCGCCAGCGCCAGCGCGAGGGCGCGCAACGCCTCCGCGGAACGGATCGGCCCCTGCTCGCGCAGGTGGACGTCCAGCGGGCGGCCGTCCAGGAGCTCCATGGCCAGGAAGGGCCGGCCGGCGTCCACCCCGGAGTCGAGCACCCGGGCGGTGTAGGCGCCGGGCACCATCGCCAGCACCTCGGACTCCCGTTGGAAGCGGCGCAACAGCTCGGTGTCGGTGAGCAGTTCGAGGTTGATGGTCTTCAGCGCGACCTGCGTGGCGGAGCCCTGGCGCTGCGCCAGGTACACCGTGCCCATGCCGCCGGAGCCGATCCGCCCGAGCAGCTGGTAGCCACCGATCGTCCGCGGCTCGTGCTGCCCGAGGGGCTGCCCGGCGAGGGGCCGGGCCGGCTGCGCGGGCGCCGCGAACGGCTGGGCGGGCGGGACGGGCTGGACGGGCTGGGCCGCCGGAACGTGCTGCGTCGGGACGTACGGCGGCGGCGGGGTGGCCGCGACCGCGCGGCTCACGGGTGCCGTCGGCGCGGTCGGCGCGGTCGGTGCGGCCGGCGCGGCCGGCGCGGCCGGCGCGGCCGGCGCGGCCGGCGCGGCGGCGTCCGGCCCGGCGACGACCGGCTCGTGCTTCCTGCTCGTGACCGTCGCGCCGATCTGGAACAGCATGACGGCCAGGATCAGCCAGTACGGCAGGACGAACGCGCCGATCACCGCGCGGGCGGCGAGCAGGGCCAGGACCCGGAGCCGGGTGGCGCGTGCCGCCCAGACCCGTGCCGGCATGCGGCGGGTCAGCAGGTTGCGCTGGGTCAGGTACCAGAACAGCAACCAGAGCACCAGGGCCGAGACCGCCGGGGCGAGGTACCAGGGCTCCGCCGTGTGCAGCGCCAGGTGAGCCGCCACGCCCAGGTAGCGCGCGTTGTCGGGGTCGATCGGCTCCCGCAGCATCCGCAGGAGGGGCGTTTCGCCGGCGAACAGCAGGACTTCCAGCCCCACCACGCAGACGAGCCCCACGACGGGCGCGGCGATGAACGGCGCCAGACTGGCCGGCGCACCCGCGCCCACGGCGGCCGCCGCCCGCTGCCGCGCCCCCCGCTGGATCCAGACCAGCAGCGGCAGCGACACCACCCGCACCACCAGCAGCACGAGCAGCAGGACCACCGGTACGACGAGGACGACCACGCTCATGCTCTCCCCCTTGGCCGATCGCGCACCCGGAGTATAGGGCTCCCGGGCGATCCCACACCCACCCCTGTCGACTTCCCGTCAGGCGGCGCGACGATCCGCGCCACCATCTCTGGAGGGGGTGCGGCTAGAGGGGCTCGGTGTCGCCGTGGGCGATGAGGAGTTTGCGCAGCAGGGCGTCGAGCCGGGCGCGCTCGGCGGGGTCGAGGGCGGCGAGGATGCGTTCCTCGTTGCGGACGTGGCCGTCCAGGGCGGAGTCGATGAGCTCCTTGCCCGCCGGAGTGAGGCGCACCAGGACGGCGCGGCGGTCGTCCGGGCAGGGGCCGCGCTCGACCAGGCCCTTGGCGGACAGCCGGTCGACCCGGTTGGTGATGGCGCCGGAGGTGACCATCGCGGCCTTGAGCAGGGCGCGGGCGTTGAGTTCGTAGGGCTCGCCGGAGCGGCGGAGGGTGGCCAGGACGTCGAACTCGGAGGAGTCCAGACCGCAGGAGGCGAAGTACTCCCGCAGGGCGCCGTCGACCCGGATGTTGAGGCGTCGCATCCGGCCGATCAGACCGATGGCCTCGGCGTTGAGGTCCGGGCGGGTCCTGGTCCACTGGTCCACGATGTCGTCGACGGTGTCGCGCTGCTGCATGGTCGGCCACCTCCCTGCGGCCCGGGCGGACCGCCGACAACTATCTTAACATTCACATACTTGACGTTCACTCACTTCAGGGCGTAGAACTTATCTCAACGTTCAGATAATCAACGTTGAGGGGGATTCCATGTTCGGGACCCGAGCAGGAGTAGCGGTCACCGCGGCGCTCGCACCGGCGGCCTGGGGCACGACCTACCTGGTGACCACCCAGCTGCTGCCCGACGGCCGGCCGCTGCTGCTCGCCGCCCTGCGCGCCCTGCCGGCCGGGCTGCTCCTGCTGCTGATCGGCCGCAGACTGCCCAAGGGGCGCTGGTGGGGGCGGGCGGCGGTGCTCGGCATGCTGAACATCGGACTGTTCTTCCCGCTCACCTTCGTCGGCGCCTACCGGCTCCCCGGCGGCGTCGCGGCCACCATCGGGGCGATCCAGCCCCTGCTCGTCGCCGGGCTCTCGGCCGGCGTGCTCGGGGTGCGGCCGGGGCGGCGGGCCCTGCTCGCCGGGCTGGCCGGCCTCGGCGGCGTCGCTCTGCTGGTGCTGAAGGCCGGCGCCCGGCTGGACGGCGTCGGGATCGCCGCGATGGTCACCGCGATCGCGCTGATGGCCACGGGCACCGTCCTCACCCGGCGCTGGGGCCGCCCCGAGGGCGCCACGCTGCTCGACCTGACGGCCTGGCAGCTGCTGGCCGGCTCGCTCTTCCTGGTACCGCTCGCCGGCCTCGTCGAGGGTGCGCCGCCCGCGCTGAGCGCCGCCAACCTGGCCGGCTTCGCCTACCTCGGACTGTTCAGCACCGCCCTCGGGTACGTGCTCTGGTTCCGCGGCATCGAACGGCTGGGTGCCGGGCCGACCTCCTTCCTCGGACTGGTCAACCCGGTGGTCGCGACCGTCGGCGGCCTCGTCGTCCTCGGCCAGACCCTCACCGGATGGCAGCTCCTCGGGCTGCTGCTCGCCCTCGGCGCGATGTTCGCGGGCCAGGCACCGGCCCGGCGGCCGGCCCCCGCGGCACCGGGCGAGGCCGCCGCAGCGACCGGCCCCGCCGAACGGGTCACCCCCCGCACGGCCGCCGCGCCCCGCACACCCGCCGTACCCGCCACCCCCGCGGTACCCGCCACCCGCTGACCCGCCGCCCCACTGGCCGACCGACCGACTGACCCGGATCAAGGAAAACGAGGAACACACCGTGCACTACGTCGTCATCACCCGCACCGACCTGACCCCCGACGCCGCCCTCGGCCACTACCTCGCCAACGTCGGCGCCACGATGGAGCCCTACCGGGGCCGACTGCTCGCCTTCGGCGCCCCGGCCCGGCTGGAGGGGGACACCGCGTACACCAGGACCGCGATCCTGGAGTTCCCCACCGAGGCCGACGCCCACGGCTGGTACGGCTCCCCCGCCTACCAGGCCCTCGCGGCCTGGCGCATCGAGACCATGGGACACCCCGTCACCGTCGCGGCCGTCGCCGGCCTGACCGGCTGAGCCGTCCGGCCGGACACCGGACGACCCGCCCCCGCGCCCCCCTCAGAACAGCCCGAGGCCCCGCCGTTCACCGGCGGGGCCTCGGCCGTGCGGGTGGCGCCGCGCTCAGCCGCTGGCCCGGACGTAGATGTCGGCCGCGCCCGGGGGGCCGCCCGGGATGGTGGCGACGTAGATGCGGCGGGCGGTGGCCGGGGTGCGGGCGGGCGTCGGCCTCGGCCCGGCGGTCGTCGTGGGCGCCGGCGAGGGTGTCACCGTCACTTCGGGGGCGGGGGTGGGTGATGGGTCGGGGGTGGGCGGCACCGGGTCGGCCGTCCCGGCGTCGGTGTCCGTCCGGGGCTCGGAGTCCGGGGCGGCGTCCGGATCCGCGTCCGGGTCCGGGCCCGGGTCGCCGCTCGGATCCCCGTCCGGGGCGCCCGGATCGGTGTCGGCCGCCAGGAGCCCGGGGGACGCCGCGTCGGCCACCGCGGCCGGGGACGGGCCGGGCGTGACCGTCGCCGTGACCAGCGGGGCCGGCGTGGGCGTGGCCGTGGGCGTCAGGGTCGGCGAGGGCACGGCCGTGGGCGTCGGGGTCGGCGAGGGCGGCGGGACGTCCGCGGCGGTCTCCGGGAGCTCCGGCGCCTCGACCGGCTCGTCGCCGCCGAGGGCCTTGGCGAGGTCGGGCGGCAGCGGGGCCGCGGCGCCGGGGGCGGGGAGGTCGTAGGTGCGCAGGAAGTCGCCGAGGCCGACGCCCCGGCCGGTGACCCGGTAGTGCAGGTAGGCGACGGGGGCGCCGTCCGCGGTGCGCGTGTACACGGCGCCGACCGGGACGTAGTACCGGTCGGCGCCCGGGTGCTGGGAGGGATGGAGGCCGGCGAGCAGTTCGGCGCGGTCGCGGTCCGTCTCGCGGCCGTCCAGCCCGATCGTCAGCGAGTTGACGCCGCGCACGACCAGAGCCGCCGCGACGGAGACGCAGAGCACCAGCCCGACGGCGACGGTGCGCCGCAGGACCGGTCGGCCGTGCAGGACCGGCCAGGAGTCGGTGACCGTCCGCTCCGGTGGGATGCCGTCCACGGTTCTCGTTCCCCCGTTCGATCAGGACGTCATTGTGCTCGACGAGGGACCGTATCCGAGAGTTCCTCAGCCCTGGTAGGCGGGGGCTAGAGCCGCCTCGGTGACCCGCCGCGCGGCGCCGCTCCCGTCGGCGGGGACGGTCCACAGGTCGGCGCCGTAGTCACCGGGCAGGGCGTAGAGCAGGTCGCCCCGGCCGGACCAGACCGCCTGGTCGTCGATGTTGCGCTGCTCGGCGGTGGCGGTCTCGGTCATGGTGGCGAGGTCGAGGACGTAGAGGCGCCAGGGCGCGTCGGCGGACAGGCCGGGGACGCGCTTCTTGTAGGCGATGCGGGTGCCGTCCGGGGAGAGCGAGGGGCACTCGACGTTCTCGTGCAGGGTGGTGAGGGTGCGGGCGGCGAGGTCGCCGCGGACCAGGTAGGTCCGGCCCCCGGTGGCGAGGGTGGCGTAGAAGGCGTCGTCGTCGGCGAAGGTGACGCCCCAGATGTTGACGTCGTGGGCCTGGTACGGCCTGCCGTCCTTGACGACGGCGAACTCCTCGAGGTTCTCCCGCAGGTTCCAGTCGCGGACGTCGACGATGGAGGTGCGGGTGGAGAAGTCGGTCCCCGCGTACGAGTCGCCGCTGACGAAGACCGTCCAGGCGGCGAGGTGGCCGGACGGCGAGACGCGGGATCGGGTGGGGATGCCGGCGGCCGGGAAGGCGCGGCGCTCGCGCAGGTGGTCGTCGAGGACGACCGCGCGGTAGGTGTCCTCCAGGGCGCCGTGCTGGGCCTGGAGGCAGATGCCGGTGCCGGCGGCGGCGTAGAAGCGCAGGCACCGGACGCCGGAGGCGGTGCGCGGGCCGTCGGGCCGGTCCGCGGGGACGGCGGTCAGCTCGTCGCGGTGCGGCCCCCAGGCCATGTTGCGGAAGACGAGTCGGCGCCCGCCCGCGGGATCCCCGAGCGTGACGGTGCCCCCGGTGACGGCGGGGCCGCCGGGCTGGTCCTGGTCGCGGCGGGCGGTGCGGTCGGCCGCGTGGAGGACGGCCCCGGTGCCGACGGCCCCGAGCAGCAGCACGGCGATCAGCAGGACGAGCACTCTGGTCCGGTTCTGGAGTCGGTTCACCTGGGGTCCTCGGGGGCGGCGGTCTCGGATGCGGCGGTCTGGGATGCGGCGGTCCGGGATGCGACGGCCTCGGATGGATTCGGAGCGGACGCGGGCGGCGTGGACGCGGCCGTCCCGGGCTCGTCGGGCCCCCCGGCCTCGCGCAGCACCGCCGTCGCACCGAGCACGCACAGCGCGAGCGCGCCGGCCGACCAGCCCAGCGCGGCGGTCCCGCCGACCGCGCTCCACAGCGCGCCGAACAGCAGCGAGCAGGCGAACCGGGCCAGCGCCTGCCCGGTGCCGACCAGCGCGAGCCCGGCGCCGCGCTGCTCGGCCGGGACGGCGTCCGCCGCCGCGGCGGCCAGCACCCCGTCGGTGGCGGCGTAGAAGGCGCCGTGCAGCAGCAGCACGCAGACCACCGCGGGCACCCCGCTGACCGGTGAGAACAGCAGCAGCCCGTACGCGAGCAGCAGGAGCGCGTGCCCGGCGAGGAAGAGCCGGCGGCGGCCGATCCGGTCGGCCAGCGCGCCGAGCGGGACGGCGAGCAGCAGGAAGGCCGCGGCGGTGCCGAGCGGCAGCAGCGGGAAGAGGTGGGTGGGGAGGTCGAGCCGCCGCTGGACGAGCAGGTAGAGGAAGGAGTCGCTGACGGTGGTGAGGCCGAGCAGCACGGCGCAGAGGGTGAGCCGGCGGAGCCCGGGCAGGCGCAGCAGGGTGAGGCTGTCGCGCAACGAGGGGGCGGCGGTCGACGGTTCGTCGGCCGGCTGCCGGCCGGGCACGAACAGCAGCAGGATCAGCACGCCCAGGACGGCGATGCAGGCGCTGACCGTGAACACCGCGTCGTAGCCGTGTCGTTCGCCGCCGTCGGCGAGCAGCGGGCCACCGGCCAGCCGCAGCACCAGGAAGGCGGTGAGCGGGCCGAGCAGGGCGCCGGCGGTGTCCATCGCCCGGTGGACGCCGAACGCCCGGCCGCGGTGGGCGGGTTCGGTGGCGAGCGAGATCATCGCGTCCCGGGGGGCGGTGCGCAGGCCCTTGCCGGTGCGGTCGACGGCGATCACGGCGCCGATCAGCGGCACGGTGTGGGCGAGCAGCAGCAGCGGTTTGCAGAGCGCCGACAGCCCGTAGCCGACGGCGGCGACGGCCTTGTGCCGGGCGGCCCCGTCGCGGCCGCGACGGTCGGCGAGGTGGCCGCCCGCGAGCCGGACGAGCGCGCTGAAGCCGTTCTGGATGCCGTCCAGCAGGCCGAAGCCGAGCGGGGAGAGACCGAGGCCGGTGAGCAGGTAGAGCGGCAGCACGGCGCTGACCATCTCGGAGGAGACGTCGGTGACCAGGCTGACGGCGCCGAGGGCGAGGACGGTGCCCGGCACGGCGCGCCAGGCGGCGCCGCGCCGCCCCGGGAGGCCGGGGGCGGCGGCCGGGCCGGGGGCGGCGGGAGCCTTGGAGCTGCGGGAGTCCGCGACGTACACGGGCGTCAGTTCCGGAGGTCGGTGACGACGACGGCGGCGGTGGCCGTGGCGGTGGCGGTACTGGGGTCGCCGGCGAGCGGGCCGAGTCGGCCGAGCCGGCCGAGCCGGCCGAGCCGGCCGAGCCGGCCGAGGGTGCGCCGGGGGCTTCGGAGGGGGGAGGTTCCGGGGGTGCGGAGTCGTGCGAAGGCCATCGGGTCCTCCGTGCGTCGGGGCTGCCTGGCTGGAGCGCCGAGAACAGTAGGATCGCTGCGGTGTCGTGTACGGCACAAGGCAGGTGAAGAACAGACGAACACCTGCCGCCCGCGGGCGGTCGACGTCACAGTCGTCCGGATTGACCCGTTCCGCCCGGGCGTGGTGGGATCACGGGGGCTCGGGCCCGCCCGGCGGATCCTGCCCCCGGGACGAAGGAGTGCGGTACGTGATCGGACTGGTCGCCCTCGGCGCGTCCGGACGCCTGCTGGCCGAGGAGATCCACGCCGCCTGGCCCGACACCACCCGCATCCACCAGGCCCGCGTCTCCGCCTGCTTCGGCCCGACCGAGGCCCTGGCGTACGCCCTGGACCGGCACGACCTGGTGGTCTGCCTGGCCCCCGTCGCCGCCACCGTACGGCTGTACGCGGACGGCCTCCCGCCCGGCCGGCGCCGCCCCGGCCTGGTCAGCCTGGACCTCGACCTGCGGTACGCCGTCCCGCTGACCGGGCGCGACACCGGTGCCGAGGAGCTGGCGGTGGAACTGGCCGCGCTGCTCGGCGTGCGGGCGGTCCTGACCGGCACGCCGGCTCCGGCCGGCGGCGACGCACCTGCCGACGCACCCCCCGCCTCCGGCCTGCGCCAGACCGACCGGCAGCACGGCGACCAGCAGCACGGCGCCCGGCAGCACCGCGACCAGCAGCACGGCGACCAGCAGCACGGCGACCGGACCCGCCCGGCCGAGGGCGGGCTCCCGACACAGCCGCGCAGCCTCGTCGTCGGGGTCGGCGCGGGCGCCCGCGCCGAGCACACCGAGGTGATCCGGCTGCTGCTGGACGCGCTCCGGGACGCGGGCCTGTCCCGCGGGTCGGTCGCCCGGCTGGCGACGGTGACGGGCAAGGCGGACCACCCGGCGGTGCGCTGGGCGGCGTTCTGCCTCGGCTCCGTCCCCGTGGACGAACACCCGGCGGACGTCCTGGCCACGGTGGCGGTGCCGAACCCCTCCGACCTGGTCGGGGCGGCCGTCGGCAGCCCCAGCGTCGCCGAGGCGGCGGCGCTGGCCAGCGCGCCCGGCGGTGAACTCGTCGTCGCCAAGCGGAAGTCGGCCCTGGCGACGGTCGCGGTCGCGCGGTCCGCGGTGCGCGGGCGGCTCGCCCTGGTCGGCCTCGGCCCCGGGGAACCGGACCTCCTGGTGCCGCGCGCGGCGGCCGAACTGCGGCGCGTCCACAGCGTCGTGGGCCCCGTCGAGGCCGTCGGGGCCGTCGAGTCGATCGCCGGACTGCTGCGGCCCGGCACCCGGCGGATCACCGCCGGGGACCACGCCCGGACGGCCGTCGACCTCGCCTCGCTCGGACAGGCCGTCGCCCTGGTCGCGCTCGGCGACGGCACCGGGCTCGCCGTCCCGCCCGGCCCGTACGACGTCCACCGCGTCCCCGGCCTGCCCGGCCACCCGCAAGGAGACCCCGCGTGACCGCGACCGAACCCGACCTGCGCCACCACGGTGACGCCGAGGTGCGCGCCGACGGGCTCGGCCTGGTCGACCTGGCCGTCAACGTCCGCACCGGCACGCCGCCGGCCTGGCTGCGCGAGCGCCTCGCGGCCACCCTCGGCGACCTCGCCGCCTACCCCGACCAGGGCGCCGCCCGCGCCGCGGTGGCCGCCCGGCACCGGCGGCCGGCGGACGAGGTGCTGCTCACCTCCGGGGCCGCCGAGGCCTTCGTCCTGCTGGCGCGTGTCCTGACGGCACGTCACATCGTCGTGGTGCACCCGCAGTTCACCGAGCCGGAGGCGGCACTGCGGGACGCCGGGCACCGGGTGCACCGGGTGCTGCTCTCCCCCGGGGACGGGTTCCGGCTGGGCGCCGTGCCCGAGGAGGCCGACCTCGTCGTGCTCGGCAACCCGACCAACCCGACCTCCGTCCTGCACCCCGCCGAGGCCGTCGCCGCCCTCGCCCGGCCCGGGCGCACCCTCGTGGTGGACGAGGCGTTCATGGACACCGTGCCGGGCGAGCGGGAGTCCCTCGCCGCCGCCCGCGGGCTGCCCGGACGGGTCGTCGTCCTGCGCAGCCTCACCAAGACCTGGGGCCTGGCCGGACTGCGGATCGGCTACGTGCTCGGGCCGGCCCCGCTGATCGCCGCGCTCGGCGCCGCCCAGCCGCTCTGGCCGGTCTCCACCCCGGCCCTCGCGGCCGCCGAGGCCTGCAGCACCCCGGCAGCACTGGCCGAGGCGGAGCAGGCCGCCGCCGAACTGGCGCTGTGGCGCGCCCACCTGTGCAAGGGCCTGGCCGCGTTCCCGTCCGTGCGGATGTACGGCGAGCCGGCCGCGTCCTTCGTGCTGGTGCGGCTGCCGGGCGCGGCGGCCGTCCGGGAGCGGCTGCGCGCGCACGGCTTCGCGGTCCGGCGTGGGGACACCTTCCCCGGGCTGGGCGAGGAGTGGCTGCGCATCGCCGTCCGGGACGAGGCCACCACCGACCGCTTCCTGGACGCGCTCGCCGCGGTGCTCGCCGAGGCCTGAGCCGCCGACCCGGGCCGCTCCCCCGGTCCCGTACCCCGACGTCCCGACGCCCCGACGCAGCCAGGCTCTCCGCCACCAGCCCTACCCCACCAGCCCTACCGCGTCGCCCGGCCCGATCCGCCCGGGCACCAGCACCTGCGCGTACACCCCGGCGCAGGGCAGCGCGGGCATGCCCTCCAGCGGGACCAGCCGGTTCTGCTCGGCGGGCACCCGCAGGGCCGCGGTGCGGCGGGGCAGCGGGCCGTGCCGCAGGGTGGGGACGGCGCAGCGCGGGGTCGGCACCAGGACGCGCAGCCGCAGCGTCGGGCCGATCGCCAACTCCCGCCCCACCCAGGCGTTCTCGACGTAGCCCTCGTCCTCGACGCGGATCACCAGGTTCGGGCGGTAGCGCTCCGCCTCCCCGCCGGTGCCGGTCGCGGCGAGCGTGGCCGTGGTGATCAGGTGCACGGGGGCGAAGTCGAAGAAGGTGCCCTCCGGCGCGGCACGGCCCAACTCGTTGACGGTGACCTCGACCTCGGCCGCGACGCCGCGCGCCAGCACCTCCTCGGGCACCGCCCGCTCGATCGCCGCGCCGGGCGGCCGGTCGGCGATCAGCACGACCTTGCGGCCGAGCGCCTCGGACAGCTCCGCCTCGTCCACCGGCCGCCCGTCCGGACCGGTGACGGCCACGCCGCCGCCCGCGGTGGCCGTCGCGGTGTAGTCGAGCAGTCCGGCCCACCGGCGCGGGTTCTTGGCGCTGGCGACCCGGCCGGTCGCGACGTCCAGCAGGGCGCGGCCGCGGTCCCCGGCCAGGCCGCGCGCGGTCACCTCGACGGACCCCCCGAGCTCCTCCCCCAGCAGCGACTTCACCGGGTAGCGCCGCAGCCGTTCGACCGTCCCGATCACCGGCCGTCCGCCCCTCCGCCGTCCGCCCCGCCACCGTCCACCCCGCCGCCGTCCACCCCGCCACCGTCCACCCCGCCGCCGACCGCCCCGCCGCCGACCGCCCCGTCGCCGGCCGCCCAGTCCCGCAGGGTCGCGAAGTCGCCCGCGCGCAGGCCGATCCGGGGGTTGACGTGGAGGGCGAGCGCCGGACCGGGGTGGTGGGCGGCGATCCACTCGGCGTCCTGCGGGCCGAGTTCGTCGTCCACCCAGACGAAGGGCCGCCCGGCCGCCCAGGCCACCACGTCCCGGGTCTTCCAGTGCAGGCCGTCCGGATCCACGCCGAAGACCTCCGTCCACCGGATGTAGGGGAGTTCGGGCAGGCCGATCAGGGGGGCTATGTAGGTGTTCGCCTCGTCCATCCAGGTGGTCGCCCAGACCAGTTCGTACGGCAGGGCCAGCAACTCCGGCCCGTGCGCCGGGTTCAGCCGGACCCGCAACGACCGCACCCGCCGCTCGGACCACGGCGGGCGGCGCGCCAGCCACGACGGGGGCAGCATCCGGTGGGTGTCGTAGCCGTCCGGCCGGCGGGTGGCCGGCGCGGCGTACGGATTGAGCGGTCCGTCCACGTCGAGGAGCAGCAGGGGCCGTGTCATGGGTGAATTGTGTTGCGGCCCCCGGAGGTTCGCCACCAATTTGTCACGGCCGGGGCGGAACGAGGGCGGGGCGGAACGAGGCCGGGCCTCCCCTCGCGTGGAGGGGAGGCCCGGCGGGTTGCTCGGGGAGCGGCGGATCAGACCTGGCCGGCCTTCTCCAGCGCCTCGCAGCAGGTGTTGATCAGGAGGCGGGTGACGACGTAGGGGTCGACGTTCGCGTTCGGGCGGCGGTCCTCGATGTAGCCCTTCTGCTCCACCTCGACCTGCCACGGGATGCGGACCGAGGCGCCGCGGTTGGACACGCCGTAGCTGTAGACGTTCCACGGGGCGGTCTCGTGCTTGCCGGTCAGGCGGGACTGGATGTCGTCGCCGTACTGGCTGACGTGCTCCAGGACCTTCTCCTGCGAGGCGCCGAGCGACTCGCAGGCGGTGATGATGGCCTCGTAGCCCTCGCGCATCGCCTTGGTGGAGAAGTTGGTGTGCGCGCCCGCACCGTTCCAGTCGCCCCTGGCCGGCTTGGCGTCGAGGGTGGCGTCGATGCCGAACTCCTCGGCGGTGCGGTAGAGCAGGTAGCGCGCGATCCACAGGTCGTCGGAGACGGTCAGGGCGTCGACCGGGCCGATCTGGAACTCCCACTGGCCGGGCATGACCTCGGCGTTGATGCCGCAGATCGCCAGGCCGGCGTCGATGCAGCGGTCGAGGTGCAGCTCGACGATCTCGCGGCCGAAGACCTCCTCGGCGCCGACGCCGCAGTAGTAGCCGCCCTGCGGGGCCGGGAAGCCGCCCTCGGGGAAGCCGAGCGGGCGGGAGCCCTTGAAGAAGGTGTACTCCTGCTCGATGCCGAAGATCGACTCCTGCGCGGTGTACTTCTCCTCGACCTCGCGCAGCAGGGCGCGGGTGTTGGACTCGTGCGGGGTGCCGTCCGTCTCCAGGACCTCGCACAGGACGAGGATGTTGTCACCGCCGCGGATCGGGTCCTTGACGACCTTCACCGGCTCCAGCACGCGGTCCGACGCGTGACCCTCCGCCTGGTTGGTGGAGGAGCCGTCGAAGCCCCAGGTGGGGATCTTGTCGGCGTTGGGCAGGACGCGAGTCTTGGAACGGAGCTTCGCGGTCGGCTTGGTGCCGTCGATCCAGATGTACTCGGCCTTGATTGCCACGGCGGTGTACCTCGCATTGCTGGGTGGTGGGTGCCCGCGTAGCGTCGCAAGCCGCCGTTTCCCGGTTGTTCCTCTCGTGTAACGCGCATGTGAACCAACCGTCCGCGTCGGCACGGTTACGGTGCGGGAGTGCCGGGCCCGGCACTCCCGCGGCCCGTGGTGCCACCGGGCGGCGGTCCCGCCGCCCGGCCCGGTCGGTCAGTGCCGGCGGGCGTGTGCGGCGCGGCGGCGCCGGGTGGCCCACAGGGCGCCCGCCCCGCCGGCGACCAGCGCGGCGGCCCCGGCGGCCAGCGGGCCGGTGGCGCTGCCGCCGCCGGTGGTGGCCAGGCCCTCGGCGGGCCTGCCGGTGCTCGCCGGGGCGCTCCGCGGAGCGGCCGCGCCCGTGGTGGTGTCGGCGACCGGCTGGACGGCGGGAGCGGTGGTCGGCCCGGCGGTGACGGGGGCGTCCGTGGTGGGCGCGGCCGTGGCGGTGGGGGTCGGGGTGGCGGGCGGTGCGGTGGGCTTCTCACAGCTCACCGAGGCGACGGTGACCGTGCCGGTGACCTTGGCGACGTTCAGGTTCAACGGGTTCACCTCCACCCGCACCTCCAGCGCGGAGGCGGCGGCGGTGGTCGAGGTGGTGGTCCGCTTGGAGAACTCCACCGACACGCTGCCGACCAGCGGCACGTCCACCTTGGTCGGGCCGTAGAGGCCGACGGTGACGGGCTTGCCGAGCACCGTCAGCCGGACGGGGGCGACGACGTCGGCGGTCGGCTGCCCGTCGACCGGGCAGGTCGCCTCGGCGCTCATCGCCTCCAGGCCGAGCAGGGCGGTGGCGGGCAGACCGGGGGCGTGCACGTCGGCGTTGACCAGCTTGACGGAGGCGGCGGCGCCCCGGGCGTCGGCCCGCACCACGGAGGTGCCGACGTCGGCCTTGACCAGGGTGACCGGGCCCTGCTGGTCGACGCCGTCCACCGTGGCGGTGAGCATCGAACCGCCGCCGGTGACGGGCCGTGGGGAGGCCGTCCGCTGCGCGGGAGTCTCGACCTTGTTGAGCGCGATGTTGACCGGGACGTCCACGGCCTTGTTCAGCAGGCTGACGTCCAGGTCGAGCTCCGCGGTGACGGCCCGCGCCCTGCCGGGTGACGGGGTGGGCGCGGGCGCCGTCGGGGCGGCCTGGGCGGGCGGGACGGTGAGCAGGGTGCAGACTCCTGCGACGGCGACTGCGGAAACGATTCGGCGAGCAGACATGGTGGTACCCCCACAGGGCTGAAAGGATGAGCCGCCAGTCTTCTCACACGATCCGTCATACGAGTAACACAGAACGTCATTTCACCCGTTGGAGTGAGATCGACGTTCGCGGATGACCGGACTCTGTCACGACCTGCCCGCCCGGGACACGCCCTACGGCAGCCGCCAGTCCACCGGCTGCGCCCCCTGCCGCGCCAGCAGCTCGTTCGCCCGGCTGAACGGCCGCGACCCGAAGAAGCCGCCACTGGCCGAGTACGGGCTCGGGTGCGCCGACTCGATCGCCGGTACCTCCCCGAGCAGCGGCCGCAGGTTGCGGGCGTCGCGCCCCCACAGGATCGCCACCAGCGGGCCGCCGCGCGCCGTCAGCGCCCGGATCGCCTGCTCGGTGACCTCCTCCCAGCCCTTGCCGCGGTGCGCGGCGGGCTTGCGCGGCGCGGTGGTCAGCGCACGGTTGAGCAGCAGCACGCCCTGCCGCGTCCACGGGGTGAGGTCACCGTTGGACGGCTGCGGGAGGCCGAGGTCGGTGCCGTACTCCTGGAAGATGTTGATCAGGCTCGCCGGGACGGGCCGGACCTCCGGCGCCACCGAGAAGCTCAGCCCCACGGCGTGGCCCGGGGTCGGGTACGGGTCCTGCCCGACGATCAGCACCCGCACGTCGGCGAAGGGCTGCTGGAAGGCCCGCAGCACGTTCGGCCCGGACGGCAGGTAGGTGCGGCCGGCGGCCAGCTCGGCGCGCAGGAAGTCGCCCATGGCGGCGACCCGCCCGGCGACGGGCTCCAGGGCGGTGGCCCAACCGGGCTCGACGATCTCGTTCAGTGGACGCGGTGCCATGACGGCACCCTATCGGCCTACCCCGACAGCGCGTTCAGCGGATGATCATGCCGCTGCCAGGACCGCCGCGGGCGGGCGGCGCCGCGGACCCCGGGAGGGCCCGGCTGGTCGCGTCGCACACCCGGCGGCGGTCGTCGGACCCGCCCTACCCGACGGGCCGCCCGCGCAGCACCACCAGCCGCGGGTCGGCGAGCACCCGGACGTCCGCCCTCGGGTCCTCCCCGTACACCACGAGGTCCGCCGGCGCGCCCTCCTCCAGCCCCGGCCTCCCCAGCCACTCCCGGGCGCCCCAACTCGCCGCCGACAGCGCCTCGGCCGGGCTCAGCCCGGCCTTCACCAGCTCCGCCACCTCGTCGGCGACCAGCCCGTGCGCGAGCGAGCCGCCCGCGTCCGTGCCGACGAAGATCGGGACGCCCGCGTCGCGCGCCGCGCCCACGGTGTCGTACCGGCGCTCGTGCAGCCGCCGCATGTGGGCCGCCCAGGCCGGGAACCTGGCCTCGCCGCCCGCCGCCAGGCCCGGGAAGGTCGCGATGTTGACCAGCGTCGGGACGATGGCGACCCCGCGCTCGGCGAAGACCGGGATCAGCTCCTCGGTCAGCCCGGTGGCGTGCTCGACGCAGTCGATGCCGGCCGCCAGCAGGTCCGGCAGCGACTCGGCGGCGAAGCAGTGCGCCGTGACCCGCGCGCCCTCCTCGTGCGCCGCCGCGATCGCCTCGACCAGCGCGTCGCCCGGCCAGCAGGCGGCCAGGTCCCCGCGCTCGCGGTCGATCCAGTCGCCGACCAGCTTGACCCAGCCGTCGCCGCGCCGGGCCTCCGCGCGCACGTACGCGGCGAGGTCCCCGGGCTCGATCTCGTGCGCGTAGTTGCGGATGTAGCGGCGGGTGCGGGCGATGTGCCGGCCGGCCCGGATGATCCGCGGCAGGTCCTCCCGCTCGTCGATCCAGCGGGTGTCGGCGGCCGAGCCGGCGTCGCGGATCAGCAGGGTGCCGGCGTCCCGGTCGGTGAGCGCCTGCTTCTCGCTGGTCTCCGCGTCGACGGCGCCGTGCGCGTCCAGGCCGACGTGGCAGTGGGCGTCCACCAGGCCGGGCAGCACCCATCCGGTCACCGTCCGGACGTCCTCGGCGCCGGGCGGGCGGGTGAAGCTCACCCGGCCGTCCACCACCCAGAGTTCGTCCCGGACGTCCTCAGGACCGACCAGCACCCGACCCCGCACGTGCAGCACCGCGCCATCGCTCATGGCCGCACTCTACCGACGGGGGCGTTCCCCGTGACCGGTGCGCATGCGGCAGACTCGTTCCCGTCCCAACCACCCGTGTGAGAGGCCCCGCGACGTGAGCGAGCGCAGCGAGCGATTCATGGAAAGGCGCGCACGGGCGAACGCCCCTGCCGAGCGAAGCGGGGCGGGAGCATGAGCGCCTTCCTCGACCTGCCCCCGCTCGGCGCCGCCGACTTCGCCGCGATCGAGGACAAGGTGGCCGCGCTGCTGCACACCGGCGCCGACGTCATCGTCACCCAGGGCGAGGCCCTGCTGCCGCTGGAGGCGGCGATCCGCGGCGCCGCGCACCCGGGCTCCACCGCGCTCAACATCGTCACCGGCCCGTACGGGCAGACCTTCGGCGGCTGGCTGCGCTCCTGCGGGGCCGAGGTCGTCGACCTCGCCGTCCCCTTCCACGGCGCGGTGAGCGCGCAGCAGGTGGCCGGGGCGCTGGAGGCCCACCCGGAGATCGACTTCGTCTCCCTGGTCCACGCGGAGGCCGCCACCGGCAACACCAACCCGGTCGCCGAGATCGCGGCCGTCGTCCGCGAGCACGGCGCCCTGCTGATGCTGGACGCGGTGGCCTCCGTCGCCGCCGAGCCGCTGCTCACCGACGAGTGGGGCGTCGACCTCTGCGTGATCGGCGGGCAGAAGGCCATGGGCGGCCCCGCCGGGGTCTCCGCGGTCTCGGTGTCCGGGCGCGCCTGGGAGCGGATCGCCGCCAACCCGGCCGCACCGCGCCGCTCCTACCTCTCGCTGCTGGACTGGAAGGAGCGCTGGACGGACGCCGGACGCACCGTGCTCCCGCACGCCCCGGCCCAGTTGGAGATGCTCGCGCTCGGCGCCTGCCTCGACCGCATCGCCGCCGACGGCCTGCCCGCCGTGATCGCCCGCCACCGCGCCGCCTCCGCCGCCACCCGGGCCGGCGTCCGCGCCCTCGGCACCCTCAGCCCGTTCGTCCCGGACGACGCCCACGCCGCGCCCGTCGCCACCACCCTGCGCACCCCGGACGGCGTCGACGCCACCGCCCTCGCCGCCCGGCTCGACCCGGCCCTGCCCCTCCAGCCGGGCGGCGGCGCGCTCGCGGCGTCGATGCTGCGCGTCAACCACTACGGGGCGGCCGCCTCGCTGGAGACCGTCCTGGCCTGCCTGACCGCCCTCGCCGCCGCCACCGGCGCAGCGGCGGCCCCCGCCCTCGCCGCCGCCGGGGAGGCCTGGACGGCCGCCGTGTGACGCACGCGCGGCGGCCCCCGGGGAGAGGTCCCCGGGGGCCGCCGCGCCGCGTCGGCTCAGTGCCCGCCCGCGTCCACCACCTCGACGCCGCGGATGTTCCGCTCGATCTCCTCCGCCGGCAGCGCGATCGCCAGCGCCCAGTAGTAGATCACCAGCGAGAACACCACCACGACGAGGATGTCCCACCAGAGCGGCAGGTTGCCCCGGGCGCCCTCGCCGAAGGTGCCCTGCCAGGAGATCAGGCCCATGCCGACCAGGTAGACCGGCAGCCACTGCCCCGCCCGGAAGTCCATCCGCGGCGCGTTCGGGACCCCGGTCCGCGCGGCGTACACCGAGTACCCGCCGAGCAGCGCGTAGCCGATGACGATCGCCAGGCCGAGCCGCCACAGGGTGTCCCAGCCCGACCAGTAGATGACCAGGCTGGCCACCACGAAGGCCAGCGGCGAGATGATCGTGCCGCCGGGCAGGTGGTACGAGCGCTCCATCGACGGCAGCCGCTTGCGCAGCACGCCGAAGGCCAGCGGCGCGCCCGCGTACATCAGCACGACGGCCGAGGTGATGAACCCGACCAGCCGCTGCCAGCTCGGGAAGGGCAGGAAGCAGATCACGCCGGCGACCCAGGCGATGATCAGGCCGAGCCAGGGCACCGAGCGCTTGTCGGTGTACTGCAGCGCCTGCGGCGCGTAGCCGTTGCGGCTCAGGCCGTACGTCACCCGGGAGCTGGAGGTGATGTAGACCAGGCCGGTGCCGGCCGGCGAGATGATCGCGTCGATGAAGAGCAGGGTGGCCAGCCAGCCCAGCCCGATCAGCGTCGACAGGCCCGCGAAGGGCCCGCTGATGCCGGGGTAGGTGAGCGTCCCCCAGCCGCCGGCGAAGGTCTCCGGGGGCAGCGCGCCGATGAAGACCACCTGCAGCATGACGTACACGATCGTGCCGATCACGACCGAGCCGAGGACGGCCCGCGGGATGTCCCGGCGGGGGTTGCGGCTCTCGCCGGCCCACTGGATGGCCTGTTCGAAGCCGAGCAGGGCGAAGATCACCCCGCTGGTGCTGATCGCGGCGAGCACGCCCTTGGCACCCTCCGGCGCGAAGCCGTGCACGCTGAAGTTGGAGCCGTGGAACTCGGTGAACCCGAGCGCGAAGATGGTCAGGACGGGGATGGCGACCTTCCACACCGTGGCCACGCTGTTGGTGTGCGCGAGGAGCCGGACGCCGAGGAAGTTGATCGCGACGAAGAGCCCCATCAGCGCGGCCGCGACGACGAAGCCGGTGCCGGTGAGGGTCAGGTTCTCGTTCAGCAGGCCGTCCGCCCAGGACCAGTGCTGGGCGTAGTTGATCATCGCCTGCACCTCGATCGGTGCGATGGTCGCCGCCTGCAGCCAGGTGAACCAGCCGAAGGACATCCCGGCGAAGCCGCCGAAGGCGTAGTGCGGGTAGCGCGCGGTGCCGCCCGCCACCGGGAACAGCCCGCCCAGCTCGGCGTGCACCAGCGCCAGCAGGATGATCGCCAGCGCGCCGACCCCCCACGAGACCAGCGCCGCGGGCCCCGCCGCCACCGCGGCCTTCTGCGCCCCGAACAGCCAGCCGGAGCCGATGATCGCCCCGACCGAGGCCCAGAGCAGCCCGATCACGCCGACTTCGCGTTTGAGTCCGGTGTGCCCCGAACCCGTCGGGGCCTCAGTAGTGGGATGAGCCATGGGCCGATCGCCTCTCACGTCAGGGGAGTCCACCCCGACAGTGCCGCAGTGGCACGGCTCCCCCGCCGCGAGACGCGCCCCGGGCCCGCCGCCTCACCCGAACGGCCGCGCCGGGCCCGGGGCCGGTCCGACTCAGGTCACGAGGAGGGCACCTCGGCGAGCGCGCGGAACGCTCGGGCGTGGGAGGCGGCGGTGTCGGGCGCGACGGTGGTGTCCCGGACCGCCTCCTGGTAGGTGGCCCACATGCTGCCGTCGGACCAGTCGCAGAAGCCGAGCTGCTGGCCGTCGTCGTCGGTGTTGCCGCACTTCATCACACCGCCGCGTTCGCCGGGGTCGACGTCGTGCAGGTCGGTGACGGTCGCCCCACTGGCGCGCTGACGGGCCAGGAGGTCGTCGAGTTCCGAGGAGGGCGTGAAGATGTGCTTCTCGTAGACGGTGACGATGACGACCCGTTCCTCGTCGGCGCTGCGGTAGTCGGTGACCGAGACCCCGGACTCGGAGCCCGCGCGGAGGCTCCTCCTGGTCACCGACGCCTTCGGAACGAGCGCCAGTCCGTCGAACTCCTTCGGCGCGCTGTACGCGTACGCGCCCAGGTTCGCGAAGTTGTCGGCGAAGGCGACGCCGAAGCCGCCGGCGCCGAGGACGAGGACGGCCGCGACGGTCAGCCAGAGCGTGCGGCGGGAGCGCGGGTGCGGGGCGGCGGGCGTCACGTCGACGACGGGGTCGGCGTCGGCGACGCCCTGCTGCCCGCCGGGCGGCGCGGTCCGGTCGGACGCGCCGGGCTCGCCGGGCTCGCCGGTCGGGTCGGTCGGGTCGGTCGGGTCGGTCGGGTCGGTCATCATGCCTTCACCTCGGCGAGCTCGCGGAACGCGCGGACGTCGTCGGCCAGCTTCTCCGTGGTGATCGTGACGTCCTCGATGTGCTCGACGTAGACGGCCCACATACTGCCGTCGACCCAGGCGCAGAAGCCGACGTCCTGGGCCTTGCCGGCCTTCCTGATCGCGGTGGTGTGGCCGCACTTCAGGACGCCGCCGCGGGGGCCCGGGTCGATCTCGCGCAGGTCCGCGACGGGGAGGTTCCTGGTCGCCTCGGAGATCACGCTGTCGATCTGCCCCGAGGGGGCGAGGGTGGGCAGCTCGCGGACGGTGAGGACGACGCTCCGGGACTTGTCCGCGGCCTGGTAGCCGCCGACCTTCACGTCGCGCAGCTGGGGCGACGCCTTGACCACCTGGTCCACGGGGACGCCGGGGAGCCCGAGGAACTCCCCGGGCTGCTCGTAGCGGTACTCGCCGAAGGCGGCGATGTTGTCGGCGAGGGCGACCGCGGCGGTGGTGACGGCGGCGACGCCGAGCGCCGCCAGGGTCAGCCAGAGCCGACGGCGGGAGCGGGGGGCGGCGGGGACGGGCGGAGCGGCCGGGGTGACGTCCACCAGGGCGTCGGCCGGATTCTGATCTTGATCGAGCACCGGCATATCCGACCAGGTCGGGGCGGTGGGCGCAAGGGATTTGGGGACGGTCTCGACGGACAGTTCCCCGGGCGTTCACCCGGCGGGCACGCAGAACTCACCGAAGGGCGGCAGGCTCCAGGCCGACGGGCAAAGTTGGCTATACAACTTCACCCGCTGAGCCACCGTCGAGGAGGAGACACCATGTCCGAGCTGCCGCCCTACTGGCTGCGCGACAACTGCCCGTGCACCGAGTGCCGGGACCACCGGAACGGGCAGAAGCTGTTCCGGATCGGCGACCTGCCGAAGGACCTGACCATCGCCGCGAGCAAGGAGATCGGCCCTGACCTCGAGGTGCTCTGGTCGGACGGGCACCGGTCGCGCTACCCGCTGGCCTGGCTCGGGGAGACCGACCACGGCGACGGGCGGACGGAGGAGGGCAAGCGGCTCTGGGCGGCGGCGGACTTCGCCCGCGGCATCCCGGAGGCCGACTGGGAGGAGTACCTGGCCGACCCCGCCGAACGGGCCGCCGTCCTCGCCGCCGTCCGGCACAGCGGGTTCGCCGTGCTGCGCGGGGTGCCCGCGGTGGAGGGACAGGTCCTGCGGGTCGCCGAGAGCTTCGGGTACGTCCGGGTCACCAACTACGGCGAACTGTTCGACGTCCGGGTCGAGCCGGACCCGAACAACCTCGCCTTCACCAGCGCCGCCATCGCCCCGCACACCGACAACCCCTACCGCGACCCGGTGCCGACGCTCCAGCTGCTGCACTGCCTCGAGAACTCGGCGACCGGCGGCGACTCCGGCCTGGTCGACGGGTTCAAGGCGGCCGCCGTGCTGCGCGCGGAGTCACCGGCCGACTTCGCCCTGCTGACCGGCACACCCGTCCCCTTCGTCTTCCGCGACCGCCGCACCGAGCTGCGCGCCGACCGCCCGCTGATCGACGTGGACGCACTCGGCCGGATCCGCGAGGTGCGCTTCAACAACCGCTCGATCGGCACCCTGCGCGTCGGCGACCGGGAGGCCTTCTACGCCGCGTACCGCCGGTTCGCCGCGATCACCCTGCGCCCCGAGCTGCAGCTCGCCTTCCGGCTCGGCCCCGGCGACTGCCTGGTCTTCGACAACACCCGCCTGCTGCACGCCCGGACGGCCTTCCGGCAGGACGGCCACCGGCACCTCCAGGGCTGCTACGCCGACCTGGACTCGCTCGCCAGCACCCTCGCCGTGCTGCACCGCCGCTCCGCCGCACTGGACGCGATCGCCGCCCTGTTCGCCGGCGAGGGCGCCGGGGAGTACCTGGGCGAGGAGGTCACCATGGCCGAGCACATGCTGCAGGCCGCCGCCGCGGCGGAGGCGGCCGGCGCACCGGAGCACCTGGTCGCCGCCGCGCTGCTGCACGACCTCGGCCACTTCCGGGGCACCCTGCACGGGCGTGACCTGATGGAGGGGCGGGACAACCGGCACAGCGACACCGGCGCCGACTGGCTGGCCCAGTGGTTCGGCCCGGAGGTGACGGAGCCGGTCCGGCTGCACGTCGCCGCCAAGCGCTACCTGTGCGCGGTCGAGCCGGGCTACCGGGAGCGGCTGTCCGAGGCGTCCGAGTACACGCTCACCGTCCAGGGCGGCCCGATGGACGGCCCGCAGGCCGCCGCCTTCGCCGAACTGCCCGGCGCGGCCGACGCGGTGGCCGTCCGCCGCTGGGACGAGCAGGCGAAGGTGGCCGGCGCCCGGACGCCCGGCTTCGACCACTACCGCCCGCTGCTCGCCGCCCTGATGCGCTGACGCCGGTGCCCGCGACGCACCCGGGTGCCGGTGCGCCCGCACGCTGACGCGCCGGGTGCACGGCCGGACCGCCCGGCCGGAGCCCGGGAGGGGGCTCAGTCCCCTTCCCGGGCGTGCCGCGAGAGCGCCGACGTGGCCAGCGAGTTGTGCACGCTGAAGGCCACCGTCCCGGGCAGGTAGCGGTCCTGGGACCACTCCACCGGCGTGCCGGTCGGGTCCGTGGTGCGCCGCCGCTCGCGCAGCAGCGGGCTGCCGCGCCGGCAGCCGAGCAGCCGGGCGTCCTCGGCGTTGGCGGCCACGATGTCGATGGTGTGGTCGGCGTCGGTGAACAGGATGCCGTGCTCGCGCAGGACCTCGGTGTGCGAGACGACGTCCGGCGGCAGCTCGGCGACGATCTCGCCGACCCGCGGCGGGTAGACCGTCCGCTCGACCATCACCGGCGCGCCGGAGAGGGTCCGCAGGCGGACCGTCACGTACACGTCGGCGCCGGGCTCCAGGCGCAGCTGCTCGCGCTCGGCGGCGTCCGCCGGGCGGCGGACCAGCGAGTCCAGGATGCCGCCGGGCTCCTCGCCCATCGAGTAGGCCCAGTGCGTGAAGCTGAGCAGCTCGGAGAAGCTCTGCACCCGGGCGCCGCCCAGCACCACCCGCCGGGTACCGCGGCGGGAGGTGACCAGCCCGTCGGAGCGCAGGACGGCGAGCGCCTGGCGGACGGTGCCGCGGGAGACGCCGTACTGCTCGGCGAGGGCGCCCTCGGCGGGCAGGCGCCCGGCCTCGCCGAACGCGCCGGTGGTGATGGCCTCGCGCAGGTCGGCGGCCACCTTCCGGTACAGGGCGCCGGACGCGCGGTCCCCGGTCGCGGCGGGCCGCCGCTCGGGGGCGGGGCGCTGCTCGGCCGCGGGGCGCTCGGGCTCAAGTGCCACGTCAGTCAATGTCCCTCCTGGGGCGGTGTCCTGCGCAACCGTGCCGGCGCGGACAGGCCGACCCTATCCGGCTGCGCCTTCGAAGCATCGCACCGAACGGATCACGCTCCGGCGGCCGGATTCCACCGTTCCCGCAGCCGACCCCGGTTCTGGGCCGTCCGTTCACCTTCCCGTCACCGGACTCCGGCGTACTTACCTCCGTCAGCGAAGTTGGCTAGTCAACTCGGACGGCCTCGAACGGCAGTCCGGGACGGCTCCGGGCGGCTCACCCCCCGCACCCGGACGGCCACTCGCCAGATCCCCCGATCAAGACACCCCCTGCAGTTCCCCCTTCTCAGGAGACTGACCCGTGTCCGTGCACCGCGCCCGTTCCGCCGCCTTCGCGGCCGTCCTGACCGCCGCTGCGCTGTCCCTCACCGCCTGCGGTTCCGCCGGCTCCTCCGCGAAGTCCGGCGACGCCGCGGGCGGCAAGAGCGCCAAGACCGCCACCTCGATCGCCGACTTCGGCGGGATGGACGCCCTGGTCGCCGCCGCCAAGAAGGAGGGCAAGCTGCACGTCATCACGCTGCCCCGCGACTGGGCGAACTACGGCAAGCTGATGGACGACTTCAAGGCGAAGTACGGCATCGAGATCGAGGACGAGAACCCGGACGGCTCCAGCCAGGACGAGATCAACGCGATCACCTCCCGCAAGGGCCAGGACCGCGCCCCCGACGTCGTCGACCTCGGCTCCGCCTTCGCGATCAGCGCCGGCAAGCAGGGCCTGCTGGCCCCCTACAAGGTCGTCGACTTCGACAAGATCCCGGCCACCATGAAGGACGCCAACGGTCTGAGCTACAACGACTACGGCGGCTACATGTCGATCGGCTGCGACGCCAAGAAGGTCGCCGCCTGCCCGAAGACCTTCGCCGACCTGCTCAAGCCCGAGTACAAGGGCATGGTCGCCCTGAACGGCAACCCGACCAAGGCCGGTGCCGCGTTCGGCGCCGTCTACGCCGCGGCCCTCGCCAACGGCGGCTCGCTGGACAACATCCAGCCCGGCATCGACTTCTTCGGCAAGGTGAAGCAGGCCGGCAACTTCAACCCGGTCGAGGTCACCCCGGCGACCATCGAGAAGGGCGAGACCCCGATCAGCATCGACTGGTCGTACCTGAACGCCGGCTACGCCGTGAAGTTCAAGGACAAGGGCCTCGACTGGCAGGTGGCCATCCCGTCGGACGGCTCCTACGCCCAGTACTACAACCAGGCCATCAACAAGGACGCGCCGCACCCGGCCGCCGCCCGCCTGTGGGAGGAGTACCTCTACAGCGCCGCCGGCCAGAACGGCTTCATGGGCGGCTTCGCCACCCCGGCCCTGTTCGACGCCATGAAGACCGCCGGCACCCTCGACGCCGACGCCGCCTCGAAGCTGCCGCCGGTCGAGAAGCCCTTCACCACCTTCCCGACCCCGGACCAGACCGACGCGGCCAAGAAGGTCGTGACCGAGAACTGGGCCAAGGCGATCGCGGGCTGACCTGACGATGACCACGGCTCCCACCCCGGTGCCGGCCAGCGCCTCCGCCGCCCAGCGCGGCGGGGGCGCCCCCGGCCCCGTCTCCCCCAGCTCCCCGGCCGCCACGGCGGCCCCCGCCCCCACGACCACCACCGGGACCGCCGCCGGGCGCCGGTCCCCCCGCCCCGCCAGGGGCCGGGCCGGCCGCAGCCGGGCCTGGCTGGCCGCCCTCCCCCTGCTGCTGTTCTTCGTGATCGGCTTCGGACTGCCCGCCGTCGCGATCGCCATCGGCGCGTTCACCACCTCCACCGACGCCCCCGACGGCGGCGGCACCTTCACCACCGACAACCTCACCGGTTCGCTCCAGGGCGCCTACTTCACCGCCCTGTGGGGCAGCGTCAAGCTCTCCCTGCTGACCGCGCTGATCGCCACCGTGGTCGGCCTGCCGCTGGCCCAGGCCGTCGCCACCTCCCGGTTCCGGGTCTTCCGCGAGGCCGTGCTCTCCGCCTCCGGGGTGCTCGCCAACTTCGGCGGCGTGCCGCTCGCCTTCATGTTCGTCGCCACCCTCGGCAACTCCGGCGAGGTCACCAAGCGGCTCGGCCTGACCAAGCACGGCTGGAACCTCTACACCTTCTCCGGCCTCTCGGTGGTCTACCTGTACTTCCTCGTCCCGCTGATGGTCATCACCATCACCCCCGCCCTGGAAGGCCTGCGGGTGCAGTGGCGCGAGGCCGCGTACAACAACGGCGCCACCGTCGTGCAGTACTGGCGGCACGTCGCCCTGCCGGTGCTGGTGCCCTCGCTGCTCGGCGGCTTCGTGCTGCTGTTCGGCGCCTCCTTCGCCGCGTACGCCACCGCCGAGGCCATGGTCGGCAGCTCGGTGCCGCTGATCTCGATGCAGATCGGCGACGCGCTGTCCGGCAACGTCCTGGTCGGCCAGGGCAACCTCGCCCTCGCCCTCGGCCTCGACATGATCGTGGTCGCCTGCCTGGTGATGGCCGTGTACCTGCCCCTTCAGCGCCGGAGTGCCAAGTGGCTCGCCTGATCAACCGCATCCGTCCCGGCCGCGGCCTCGTCCTGCTGCTCTGCGGCGTCTACTTCGCCGTCCCGATGGCCGCGTCGGTGTACTTCAGCGTCGACGACACCAAGGGCGGGGTCACCTTCCGCGCCTACACCGAACTGCTGAACGCCCCCGGCTTCACGGACAGCCTGGTGCTGAGCCTCGAACTGGCCGGCGTCACCGTGGCGGTGCTGCTGCTCCTGCTCGTCCCCGCGATGCTCGCGGCCCGGCTCGGCGCGCCGAAGCTGCGCCCGGTGATCGAGGTGATGTGCTCGATGCCGCTGGTCGTCCCGGTGGTCGCGCTCACCACCGGCATCATCGGCGTGCTGCGCTGGGGCCCGGACTACCTGCAGGACACCCCGTTCTTCCAGACCATCGTGGCCATCCAGGACCCGGCCTTCCCGATCGTGCTGGTCATCGCCTACGTGCTGATGGCCCTGCCGTTCGCCTACCGGGCGCTGGACGCGGGCCTGCGCGGCGTGGACGTCACCACCCTGGTCGAGGCCGCCCGCAACTGCGGCGCCGGCTGGCTGCGCGCCGTGTTCACCGTCGTGCTGCCCAACCTGCGCAGCGCGCTGCTGAACGCGGCCGTACTCACCGTCGCCCTGGTGCTCGGCGAGTTCACCACCGCCTCCATCCTCGGCTTCGCCCCCTTCTCGGTGTGGATCAACTCCAACGGCAAGAGCGACGGCCAGATGTCCGTCGCCGTCTCGATGCTCAGCCTGCTGATCGTCTGGGTCGTCCTGCTGCTGATGTCCGCCGCGGGCCGCGGCCGCAAGGCCGCCCGCTCCTAGGCACCACCCCCCTAGGGCTTGCCCGAGGAACCCCGAACCACCCCACGCCTTCCAGGAGTTACCAGCCATGACCACGGCCCCCGCCCCCGTCGCCGGAGTCGCGCTCGCCCCCGGCGGCGCCACCGTCGAGTTCCGCTCGCTGCGCCGCGCGTTCGGCACCACCACGGCCCTGGACGGCCTGGACCTCACCGTCCACCCCGGCGAGCTGCTCGCCCTCCTCGGCCCCTCCGGCTGCGGCAAGACCACCGCGCTGCGCATCCTGGCCGGCTTCGAGCAGCACGACTCGGGCGAGGTCCTGGTCGACGGCCAGGACATCACCGCGATCCCCGCGCACAAGCGCGACGCCGGCATGGTCTTCCAGTCGTACAGCCTCTTCCCGCACCTGAGCGCCCTGGACAACGTCGCCTTCGGCCTGCGGATGCGCGGCGCCGGCAAGGCCGACCGCCGCAAGCGCGCCCAGGAACTGCTGGAACTGGTCGGCCTGCCGCACCGCGCCGAGCACTACCCGCACCAGATGTCCGGCGGCCAGCAGCAGCGCATCGCGCTCGCCCGGGCGCTCGCCCTGCAGCCGCGCGTCCTGCTGCTCGACGAGCCGCTGTCCGCCCTGGACGCCAAGGTCCGGCTCCAGCTGCGCGAGGAGATCCGCCGCCTCCAGCAGGAGCTGGGGATCACCACCCTGTTCGTCACCCACGACCAGGAGGAGGCGCTGTCGATGGCCGACCGCGTCGCGGTGCTGCGCGCCGGCCGGCTGGAGCAGTGCGCCACGCCGTCCGAGCTGTACGGCCGCCCGGCCACCGCCTTCGTCGCCGAGTTCGTCGGCACCATGAGCCGCATCCCGTGCACCCGCACCTCCGACGGCGTCGAGGTGCTCGGCCGCCGGCACGCCGTGGACGGCGACCTGCCGGCCGACGGCGAGCTGCAGGTGCTGGTCCGCCCGGAGAACGTCACCCTGACGCCGGCCGAGCACGGCCCGGCGCTGGTCGTCGCCGCCTCCTTCCTGGGCGCCGTCACCCGGCTCACCGTCCGCCTCGACGACGGCACCGAGGTCAAGGCCGACCTGCCCACCGAGGCCACCGCCGCCCTGCCGGCCGGCTCGCGCGCCGAGCTGTCCCTGCCGGGGCGCCCGGTGCTGGTGGACCGCCGCGCCTGACCGACCTGCCCGACCGCTGCGCCCGACCGCGGGGCCGCCCGGCCCCCCGGCCCGGCCCCGCCGAGCCCTCACCGGGGGGCCGGATGGCCCGCCGCGCGGCCGTCTGAAACCCTCGTACCGCCACCCGATGGACCACCGAAGGTACCGCCATGCCTGAAACCGCCCCCGGGACGCCCCCCGGGACCGTCCTGCCCGCCGCCGTCCTGTTCGACATGGACGGCACCCTGGTCGACACCGAACAGCTCTGGTGGCAGGCCGCCTCCGAGCTCGCCGAGGAGCTGCACCGCCCGCTCACCGACCAGGACGCCCCCGAGGTGCTCGGCCAGGCCGTCGAGCACACCGCCGCCCACCTGCACAGGGTCAGCGGCACCGACCTCAGCGAGGCCGAACTCGCCAGCCGCCTCGGCGAGTCCTTCGCCGGCAAGGTCGCCGCCGAGACGGTCCCGCGCCCCGGCGCGCTCACCCTGCTCGCCTCGCTGCGGGACGCCCGGGTGCCCACCGCGCTGGTCTCCGCCTCGCCGCGCCGGGTGGTCGAACTGGTGCTGTCCGCCATCGGCCGGGACTGGTTCGCCGTCACCCTCGCCGCCGAGGACACCCCGCGCACCAAGCCGGCACCGGACCCGTACCTGGCCGCCGCCGAGCGGCTCGGCCTGGACCCGGCCGTCTGCGTCGCCGTCGAGGACACCCCCACCGGGGTCGCATCCGCCTCCGCGGCCGGCTGCGCCGTGCTCGCCGTGCCCTCCACCGCGACGCCCATGCCGGACGGCGCCCGGATCACGCTGCTCGGCAGCCTCGAGCAGGCCGACCTCGCGCTGCTCGGACGGCTCGGCGCCGACCGGGCCGTCTGACGCCATGCCCTACCTCCTGCTCGCCCTCGCCATCGTGAGCGAGGTCTGCGCCACCAGCTGCCTGAAGCTCACCGAAGGGTTCTCCCGCCTCTGGCCGAGCGTCGGGGTCGCGATCGGCTACGTGCTGTCCTTCGTCCTGCTCGGCCGGGCGCTCAAGCACATCCCGGTCTCGGTCGCCTACGCCGTCTGGTCGGGGGCCGGGACGGCCGCGGTCGCCGGGATCGGCGTGGTCGCCTTCGGCGAGTCCCTGGGCCGCCTGCAGTGGCTGGGGATCGCGCTGGTGATCGTCGGCGTCGTCGTGCTCAACCTCCGCAACAGCCACTGACCGGCCACGTGGCGGCCCGTCACCGCCGACCCGCCCGCACCGGCCCCGGGCCGGGGCGGGGCGCCGGACCACCCGACGCCCCGCCCCGTCCCGTCCCGGCCCGCGAGACCGAAGCGGCCCGAGGAGATCGACCTCGGCACCGACCTGTTCTGGGCCACCGCGGTCCTGCTCACCACCGCCCTCACGGTGGTCGGCCTCGGCACCCTCGCCCGCCGGTCCCGCCGTGACCGGTAGCGTCCGTCGGCACCGGACTCCGTCACGACGCGGGCCACGAGCCCGGGAAGTCGGCCGGGCCGACTTCCCACGCCGGACACCCCCGAGGGCACCCCTAGCCGCGCAGGACCCGGGCGCGGAGGTAGTTGCGGCGGCCGAAGTTGGGCTCGTCGACCGCCGTCAGCTCCTCGACCTGGAAGCGGTACAGCGCCGCCGCGCCGCCGCCGGTGAGGAACTGCCGCCGGACGGCCTCGTCCCGGGCGAAGGCCGGGTAGCGCCCCTGGTAGGCGGCCAGCGCCGCCTCCGCCTGCCGCCCCCAGGCCTCGCCCGCGCTGCCGGTCAGCTGGAGGCCCCGCAGCTGCTCGCCGAAGACCGGCGGCGGCAGGAAGACGGTGGCGGCGGCGCGGGCCTCCTCGGCGAGGTGGTGGCTGTGCCGGGTGGAGCGCTCGCTGACGAAGTAGAGGACGAGGTCGTCGTCGTACGCGAAGAAGGCCAGGTTGGCGTGCGGGCCGTGTTCGTGCCCGGCGGTGGCGAGGGTGAGCACCATGGCCTCCTGGAGCAGGCCCTCGACGCCCTTGTGCGGCGACCCGCCCGGCCACTCCCCCTGCGTGATGTCGAGTCGGTACGGCATCGGCACTCCCTCCGCTGGCACACCCGGCGCTCCCGCGCCCCGGCACGACTGAGCCGGGCGGGGTCCCCGCGGAGGGGTCCCACGCCCGGCTCACATGCTCTACCCGCCACCCCGGCCGAACAAGGGTCGGGCGGGTTACGGAATCAGTGCCGCGGCGTCTCGTACGGTGAGTGCCCGCGGGCCACCAGCGGCAGTGCGCCGGGGCCGAGCAACGGGCGCAGCGCGCCGCCCCGCATCCGGTCGACGAGCGGTCCGCAGCGCCGGGCGAGCGCGGCCAGCACGAGGGCGACGAGGACGCCGACCAGTGCGCCGACGGCCACGTCGTGCGGGTAGTGCACGCCGACCCAGACCCGGGAGGCGCCCATCAGCACGGCGAAGAGCCCGGCGACCCAGCCGAGCCGCCGGTCGACGAACCAGAGCGCGGTGGCGGCCGCGAAGGCGATGACGGTGTGGTTGCTGGGGAACGACCAGTCGCCGGTGCCCGGGCAGGCCTCCAGGGAGACGCTGCCGGGGATCTGGGCGCAGGGCCGGATCTCCTCGACGGTGCTCTTGAGGGCGGAGTTCGCGGCGTACGCGAGGACGACGATCACCGGCGAGGCCAGCACCCCGGCCATGACCGCCGATTCGGCGCCGCGCGCCCGCCACCAGGCGTAGAGCATGAAGACGGCGAACAGGCCGAGTCCGACCGCGGACCACAGTCTGATCAGTTCGTCGAGCCAGTGCGGGGCCGCCTGGGCCCACTCGTTGACCCGGGTGTAGAGGCCGCCGTCGATGCCGCTGCCGTCGTAGACGGCCAGGGCCCGGGAGGACATCACACGTCACCTCCGTGACGGCGCGCCTTACGGGCGCGGAACAGTTCGAGAACGATGGGGAGCACGGAGACAACTACTACCAGACCGATGATCGGTAGCAGATAACGGTCGATACTGGGGACGGACGATCCGAGCGCGTACCCGGCGAGCACCACCCCGACGGTCCAGACCGCTCCGCCGATCACCTGCCAGAGGGTGAACGAGCGCACCGGCACGTCGAGCACGCCGCAGAGCGGGTTGAGCACCGTCCGGACCACCGGGATGAAGCGGGCGAGCACGATCGCCTTGCCGTGGCCGTACTTGGCGAGCAGCTCCTCGGCCCGCCGGGCGCCCTCCTGGAGGCTCCGGCGCTTGGAGCGGCGCAGCAGGGCGGTGCCGCCGCGCCGGCCGATCAGGTAGCCGACCTGTGCGCCGAGCATCGCCCCGGCCAGGGCCGCGGGAAGCACCTGGTAGAGCTCCAGCTGCGGGCCCTTGGTGGCGCCGGGGACGCAGAGCAGGCCGGCGGTGAACAGCAGCGAGTCTCCGGGCAGGAAGAAGCCCACCAGCAGGCCGGTCTCCGCGAAGAGGACGACGGCGATCCCGAGCGCGCCGAAGGCGGACAGCAGCGAGGACGCGTCCAGCGGGTTCACCGCGAGGTGGACGGCCGGATCGGGGGGGAACTGGAGCAAGGCTGGCGGACCTCCCGTACGTTGGGGGGCGGTTCGCAGCGGAACCCGCCCGGACCGTCTACAGTGACGTAGACGGTCTACATGACTGTAGACGAAACCTGGAGGAAGCGCCGCCATGTCCGACGTACCGTCCGCCCGCCGGCCCGCCGGCGAGTTGGAGGCCGAGGTGCTGGCCGCGCTCTGGGCGGCCCGGCAGCCGATGACGCCGCAGGACGTCCAGACGGCGCTCGGCGGGGACCTCGCCCGCACCACCATCGCCACGATCCTCGCCCGGCTGCACGACAAGGGCACCGTGGAGCGCACCCGCGCCGGCCGTGCCTACGCCTACACCCCGACCGTCCAGGACCCGGCCGGGCTCGCCGCCCGCCGGATGCACACCGAGCTCGGCCGCGAGGCCGACCGCTCCACCGTGCTGGCCCGATTCGTCTCCGACCTCTCCGCCGAGGACGAGCAGTTGCTGCGCGCCCTCCTGGGCGACGGCCACCCCGGCACCGGTCCCGGCCCCGACGCCACCGGGCCCGACGCCACCGGGCCCGGCCCGGACGCCTCCGGGGCGGGCCGCCCGTGCTGATCGCCGTCTGGGCCCCGCTGCTGCTGCCGTTCCTGGCCGTTCCGCTCGCCCGCCGCCTCGCCGAGGCCCTGCCGCCCCGGGCCGCCGCCTGGACCCTGGCCGGCACGGCCGCCGTGCTGGCCGGCGGCACCCTCTGCTCGCTCGGCCTGCTCGCGGCCGCCGGGCTGCTGCAGCTGCCGCCGGTCGCCGCGCTCGGCCACCTGTCGCTGCCCTGGCTCACCGCCGCCGCCCCCGGAGCACCCCTGGCCGCGGCCGCGGCCGGGCTGGTGCTCGCCGTGCTGACCGCCCGGGCCGTCCGCACGGCCCGCCGCCACCGGCTGGAGCTGCGCACGGCCCGCGCCGCCGTCCCGGCCGCGTCCCCGGCCGCCGCCCAAGCCGCCACCGCCACCACGACCGACGACCGGCATCCGGACACGCGCCCTCGACGCGCCACCGTGCGCCGGGCACGCACCCCGCGGACCGCGCTGGCCCGCGCCCGGGCGCTGCTCCAGCCGGGCGAGCACCCGCTCGCCGTCCTCGACGACGAGCGCGCCGACGCCTTCGCCCTGCCCGGACGGCTGCCGCTGCCCGGCCGGCCCGCCGAACCCGGCCGGATCGTCGTCACCTCCGGCATGCTGCGCGCCCTCAGCGGGCCCGAGCGGGCCGCCCTGCTCGCCCACGAACGGGCCCACCTGGCCGCCCGCCACCACGTCTTCCTCGCCCTGGCCGAACACGCCGCCGACCTCCACCCCGCGCTCGGCGCCCTGCGCACGCCGCTCGGGTTCCACCTGGAGCGCTGGGCCGACGAGGTGGCGGCGGCCCGGGTCGGCGACCGCACGGTGACGGCCCACGCGGTCGGCCGGGCCGCCCTGGCCGCCGGCCGCTCCCCCTGGCCGGCCCGGCCCCGGCTGGTCCCCGCCGCGCACTCCGGGCCGGTCCCCCGCCGGGTGGCCGCCCTGCTCCAGCCCCGCCCGGCCGCCGCCGGGACCCGCCGCCGCGCGGTCGCGCTCGCGCTGGCGGCCTGCCTGGCCCTGAGCACCGCCGCCACGCTGGACGCCACCGCCGACCTGCACCACACGGTCGAGGCGGCCCAGCGCGGCAGCGGCGCGGAACGCTGACCCCGGCCCCGGCCCCGGCATCCGGCACCCGCACGACCCCGCCGTCAGGCCCGACCGGCACCACAACGGCACCCCACCCGCACCCCCGGCAGCCACCCCGTCCCGGCCCACCCGCGCACGCCGCCCCGCCCCCCCGCAACCACCCCCCGGCCACCGCGCCCCGCGACCGTCCGGGGGCACGGCGTAGCCATCCCGGCCCGGCATGTCCACTCCCGTACCGCCCGGTATGCCGAGTTGGCAGACCCCATCCCCAGGAACCCACCGCACCCGTACTCTTTCGTCAGCGCGTCGGCCCCGGCGCGACCTCGAACGGCGGCGAGGAGCAACGCGAGTGCGGCAGACCGGACGGCAGTCCCGACGACCAGAGCGCCGCACCCCGCCTACCGCGACGGAGCTGGCCAAGGTCCACGACCGCACCCTCGCCGACGCCGCCGCCCGCGAACTGACCCAGCCCGCCTTCCCCGAGGCCGGCACCACCGGCCTGCTCGACCCCCGCCCCGAGATCGGCGACTCCTGGGCCCGGCTGCGGCGCCTGGGCCTCGACCCCGATGCCGGCGCGGCCGCCGTCCACCTCGGCCCCGCCGAAATCGAGCAGCGGCGCCGCGCGAGCGGCCTGGACTCCGTCATGCCGGTGCTGCGCGACACCCTGCTGGAGCCGGTCGGGCAGACCCCGCTGATCCTCGCCATCGCCGACGCCGAGGGCCACGTGCTCTGGCAGGAGGGCGAGCGCGGGCTGCGCCGCAGCGCCGACCGGATCGGCTTCCTCACCGGCGCCCGCTGGACGGAGGAGAGCGTCGGCACCAACGGGATCGCCGTCGCCCTGCGGGCCCAGCGCCCGATGCAGGTCCACTCCGCCGAGCACTACCTGCGCAGCCACCACTCCTGGACCTGCGTGGCCGCCCCCGTCCACGACCCGGGCACCGGCCGGCTGGTCGGCGCGATCAACCTCAGCGGCCCGGCCCGCAGCGTCCGCCCGTACCTGCTCCAGCTCACCGCCACCGCGGCCCGGCTCGCCGAGACCGAGCTGCGCGCCCACCGGCTGGAGGCGCTGCACCGGCTGCGCACCCTGGCCGCCCCGCTGCTGGCCCGGGTGGCCGGCCCGGCCCTGGTGGTGGACGCCGCCGGCTGGACGGCCGCCGCGGCCGGTCTGCCGCCGCCCGGGCGGCTGCGGGTGCCGGTCGACGGCTGGGGCACCACCGCCGTGCACTGGGTCCCCGGTCTCGGCGAGTGCGTGCTGGAGCCGCTCGCGGACGGCTGGCTGGTCCGGCCGGTGCGCCCGCCCGAGGAGGACGGCTCCGGCACGGTGACCGCGGAGCAGGCCGAGGGCGCCCGGCTCCGGCTCGACCTGCGCCGCCCGGACCGCCCGGAGCTGACCGTGCGGGGCGCGGCCGGCAGCTGGTCGCAGGCGCTCAGCCCGCGCCACGCCGAACTGCTGCTGCTGCTCGCCACCGGGCGGGAGGGCAGCAGTGCGGCCCAGCTCGCGGAAGCGCTGTTCGGCGACCCGGGCCGCACGGTGACGGTCCGCGCCGAGCTGTCCAGGCTGCGCCGCTACCTGGGCGGCCTGCTGGCCCACCGGCCGTACCGTTTCGCCGAGTCGGTGCTGGTCGCGGTGGACGGACCGGACGATCCGTACGACCTGCTGCCGGCCTCCTCCGCCCCGGCCGTGCGCCGGTTGCGGGCGGGGCTGGCCGCGGGGACGGTCCGGCTGCCCGGCGCGGCTCCGGCCGTCCCGCCGCCGCGCGGGCCCGGGGAGCCGCTGGCCGGGGAGGTCCTGGCCGGAGAGGCCCTGAGCGGAGTGGCCCTGAGCGGGGCTCAGCCGCCCGCGAGCAGCGCGGCCAGCTGGGCGTCGGTCGGGCCGCAGTCGCGCTCCGCCTCGGCGGAGACCAGCGCGTAGGTGCGGTCGAGCCAGGCCTGCACCCGGGGCTTGGACGCCTCCAGCAGGGCACTGCCGTGCGGCGACTCCAGCGCCAGGTGCAACGTCGAGCCGTGGCAGGGGCAGTAGGCCGGCCACAGCTTGACGTCGCCCTGGCCGCTCAGCGTGCACAGGCCGTCGCGCAGCAACTCGCGCGAGAAGACCCAGTCGGCCTCGTCGGGCCGGCCCTGGTGGAAGGTCAGCAGCACCTCGTAGGGGCGGGCGGCCTCGAAGCGGAACCGGGTGCGCACCTCGCCGACCACCTCCTCGCCCAGCGAGATCCGCAGGGTCAGCACCTCCTCCACCGCCGCCGGAGCGGCGGTGGAGCCGACCCCATCGCCGCCCGTGGGGGTAGCGGCGAGGGGTGCACTGGAGGCTGCGGACAGCGGGTCGGGCGGCATGACGGTCTCTCCGGGACGGCGTGGGATGACCTCAGCCTGCGCCACCCGCGCCCGGGCGGGCAAGGGTTGCAAGGAGGTTGCAATAACCCCCGACCGCGCCGGCCGACCCTTACCCCAGCTTGTCAGACGGACCGTCAACTTCCGTCTGTCGAACGGATGTCCGTGGAATGGATGGAATCGGTCCGAGGTCCGGGCAGCCGCTGGTACGCTCTCCCCCTCCCCGCACGGGCCCGCCCGCACCCGGGCGGACCGCCCCCGGGCGGCCGGCACGGCCGGCCGACGGCGCGTGGGAGAATACGGCGACCGCTACGGCGACTTCGGGGAGGGAAGGGGTCCGGTGGCTGTGCGCGAGGACACCGCGCGGGACGTGCAGCACGAGCCCGCACGGCACGGCCGGCACGGGCGGCCACGCCCGTTCGGCGGCCGGCTCCGGCTGCCCACCCTCCGCTTCTCCGGCGCCGCGATGGCGATGTCGACCGTCGTGGGCATCAGCATCGCCACCACCCTGCTGCTCAACGAGCAGCAGGGTGTGGGCCGGCGGGCCGGGGTCGCCCGGGTCGGCACCACCCCGCCGGCCACCCCCACCCCGGGCGACCAGGCCGAGGCGGCCTCCGCCCGGACCCCGGCCGCACCGACGCCCACCGACGCCCCGGCCGACCACGCGGCCACCGGCCGACCCGCGGGCTCCCGGCCCTCACCGCACCCCTCGGGGGCGGCGCCGGTCGCGGCCGCCGGCTCCGCGTCGCCCGAGGCCACCGGCGGCCGCTCGGCGACCCCGGACGCCACCGGCGGACGGACCTCCACCGGGCACGGCCACGAGGCCGACTCCTGGACGGCCGGCAGCGAGGAGCCCGGCACGCCGGGCACCACCCCCTCGGCCGGTCCCACCCCCGCGGCCCGCCCCGCCGCCGGGCAGCCGGGCACCGACCCGGCCGCCGCCGACCGGCCAACCGCCTCGCCGTCGTTCTCCGCCTCACCGACCTCGCCGACCGCTCCGCCCGGGCCCCGCCCGACCGCGCCGGACCAGCCCACCCGGCCGCCCGCCGCCGTGGTGCCCGGCACCGACGCCCCGCCGACGGACCCGGCCCCCGGCGAGCCCGCCACCCCGGGACCGGGCACCGCCCCGGACACCGACGCCGACCCGGACGCCGACCGGGTGCTGACCGGCGTCGCCCTGGTCACCCCGGTCGGACGGGACGGCCTGCGGCACCAGCTCGACCTCACCGTCACCGAGCGGGTCACCGCCCTGCAGGCCGAGTTCCGGCTCTCCCCCGGCGACCTCGCCCCCGGCACCGGTACCGCCTGGACCGACCTGCCCGGCGCGGTGGTGACCGTCCAGCAGGACCGCGGCACGCTCGTCTACCGCTTCACCACCCCGCCCGGCACCGACGTCGTACCGGGGCACTACACCTTCGGCGTGCGCGGCACCCGCCCGGTGGACGGCCCGTCCGGCCCGTCCACCGGGGGTGGCCGGGGTGCCGGGTCCGCCGACGGCGCCGGGACCGGCAAGGCCGCCGCGACGGAGAGCTGGAGCGCCGCCGCCTTCGGCATCGACCGCCCCCGCGCGGTCGCGGCACTCGGCACCTTCGCCCCGGCGGCCCAGCAGAGCGCGGCGCAGCAGAACGCGGCCCAGCCGCCCGGCCTCCCGCCGCGCGCCCCGACGTCGACGACCGCGCCGCCCTTCGTCCCCGCACCACCGGCCGCCCCGACGTCGACGACCGCGCCGCCCTTCGTCCCCGCACCACCGGCCGCCCCGGCGCCGACGACCGCGCCGCCGGTCGGCGCGACCCGCTGAGGCCCCGCCGCTCCGGTCGGACGGTCCGACGATCCGACAGGTCACCGCCCTGGACGGGCTCATCCCGGCACCACTGTTCGTTACTGTGGGCAGCTACCGGCCCGGCGGCCCCAGCGGCCCCGTCCGCCGTCGTCCCGCACCCGAGGAGGAGTCCCGTGTCCACCGTCCTGACCCAAGGCGGCAACGCCCCGCTGTCCGCCGCGCGGGTGACCGTCGAGGTCACCGCGCCCAAGGCACTGGACGTCTCCGGTCTGCTGCTGACCGACGCCGGAAAGGTGCGCTCGGACGACGACTTCGTCTTCTTCAACGCCCCGAACGGCCCCGGGGTCAGCCACCGCCCGGCCACCTCCGGGGCCCCCGACGCGATCACCGTCGACACCCTCGCCGTCCCGGCCGGGATCACCAAGATCGTCGTCACCGCGAGCCCCGCCGACCAGTCCTCCACCTTCGCCGGGATGGAGCCGACCGCCACCGTCCGTGACGCGGACACCGGTCAGGTTCTGGTCACCTTCACCCCGCCGCAGCTCGGCCGGGAGACCGCGCTCATCGTGGTCGAGGTCTACCTGCGCGGCGGCGCCTGGAAGGTGCGCGCGGTCGGCCAGGGGTACGCCAACGGGCTGGCGGGGATCGCCACCGACTTCGGTGTCACCGTCGACGACTCCCCCGCACCGCCGCCGGCCCAGGCGGCCCCGTCGGCCCCGGTCGCGGCCCCGCCGGCACCCCCCGCCGCTCCCCCGGTGACCCCGCCCGCACCGGCCGCCCCCGCCGCCCCGCCGGTCGACCCGCGGATCGCACTCGCCGCCTCCGCACCGGTGCCCCCGGCGCCCCCGGCCGCTCCGCCGGCCCCGCCCGCACCCACCAAGATCACCCTGGACAAGGGCCGGGTCAGCCTGGTCAAGGGCAGCTCCGTCTCCCTGGTCAAGAACGGCCGCCCGTTCCTCTCCTCGGTCCGGATGGCCCTCGGGTGGGAGCCCGCGGGCCGTGGCCGCAGCGTCGACCTGGACGCCTCCTGCATCGCCTTCGACAGCCGGCGCAACAAGCTGGAGACGGCCTGGTTCATGAAGCTGACCGTCTTCAACGGCGCGATCGCCCACTCCGGCGACAACCTCACCGGCGGCGGCGAGGGAGACGACGAGTCGATCACCGTCCACCTGGACGGCCTCCCGGCCGAGGTCACCGGCCTGGTCTTCGTCGTCAACTCCTTCTCCGGCCAGCGCTTCACCGACGTGAAGAACGCCTACTGCCGCCTGCTGGACGCCGGGACGAACGAGGAGCTGGTCCGCTTCGACCTCACCCACTCCGAGGCCCGCACCGGTGTGGTGATGTGCAAGCTGGTCCGCCAGACCTCCGGCGAGTGGGTGATGACCGCGCTCGGCGAGTACGTCGACGCCAAGACCGCCCGGGCGATGGTCGACCCCTCGGCCGCCCTGCTCTGAGCCCCCGCGTTCGTCACATCCCTGACCGCGAATTCACCCTCCTGGGGCATCAAGTCGTCCACGGACCGACTCGATTGACACTCAGGGGGGTGACTCGCACTCTCCCCGCGCCCGTCGAGGAGAGCCCGTGCCACGCTTCCTGTCCCGCCTCGCCGTCACCGGCACCGCCGCCGTCCTCGCCGCCGGCCTGATCACCCCCACCGCCGTCGAGGCCGCCGCCAGACCGACCGGCCCCGCCCGGACGCTGAAGTGGGCCGCCCTCGGCGACTCCTACACCGCCGGCGTCATCGAGGCCACCGGCGGCCTCACCGCGCCCCGGGACGGCTGCGCGCGCACCACCGGCTCCTACCCCGAGATCGTCCGCCGCGGCCTGGGCGCCCTGGTCGACCTCCACAACGTCAGCTGCAGCGGCGCCACCAGCGCGGACGTCGACGCGAACAAGCAGAGTCCGACCGGCCGCCCGCTCCCTCCCTTCGGCGTCGACCCCGCCGCCCCGTACCCGCCCGTCCCGGCGCAGATCGACGCGGTCGACCCGGACGAGGACGTGATCACCGTGGGCGTCGGCGGCAACGACCTCGGCTTCGGCGAGATCCTCGGGGACTGCATCGCACTCGGCGCCACCCACCTCGGCCTGGGAAGCCCCTGCAAGGACACGTACGACGCCCAGCTGGCCGGCCGCTTCGACCGGCTGCGCACCGGCTACGGCGCCATGCTCACCGCGCTCCGGCAGAAGGCCCCCTCCGCGCGGATCATCACCGTCGGCTACCCGCACCTGGTCCCCGAGGACGCCACCCGCTGCCGGTTCGGCGACCCACTGCAGTTCGCCACCTTCACCACCGGCGACCTGGCCTGGGCCCGCACCAGCATCCTGGAGCCGCTCAACCAGGCCATCGAGCAGATCGCCTCCGCCCGGCAGGACACCTTCGTCGACCTCTACGCCGACTCCGCCGAACACAGCGTCTGCGACGCCGACCACTGGCTGGACGGCGTCCTGACCAGCGTCATCCCGCTGAAGTACGCCCTGGTGCACCCCAACGCCGACGGCCAGTCCTTCGCCGCCACCCGGGTCGGGGCCGCCGTCCGCGGCACCTGAGCGGAAAACCGGTGGGCCCACCACCCGGGCCCGGGGCATCCTGAGCGGATGCTGATCCGCGAAGCCACCCCCGAGGACTGGCCGGCCGTCTGGCCGTTCTTCCACACCGTCATCGCCGCCGGCGAGACCTTCCCCTACCCCCTCGACATGTCGTCCGAGCTCGGCCGGGAGTGGTGGATGAAGACCGCCCCGGACCGCACGGTGGTCGCGGTGGACGAGGACGGTCGGATCGTCGGCACCGCCGCCATGAACCGCAACCGCCCCGGCAACGGCGCCCACGTGGCCAGCGCGAGCTACCTGGTCGACCCGGCGCACCACGGCCGGGGCATCGGGCGGGCCCTGGTCGAGCACTCCCTCGACTGGGCCCGCCGATCCGGCTACCGCGCCATGCAGTTCAACGCCGTGGTCGCCAACAACCGCCACGCGGTGAAGCTCTACGAGTCCCTCGGCTTCACGATCGTCGGCACCGTCCCGGAGGCCTTCCTCCACCCGGTCGACGGCTACGTCGGCCTGCACGTCATGCACCGGCCCCTGTAGGCCCGGGCCTACTCCTCGATCGCCCCGCCGACCCGCCGCAGGTGCTGCCGGAAGCTGTACGAGGGGTCGGCCGCGCGGCGCTCCAGGTAGTCCTCGAAGGCGGTCTGGCAGCGCAGGGTGTCCCCGGCGGCGATCCGCCCGGCCTGCGCGCGCTCCGTCCGGGCGATCGCGGCGGCCGTCTCCAGCACCTCCGCGGCCCGGTCGGCCGGGACGAACAGCACTCCGTCCGCGTCGCCGAACACCACGTCGCCGGCGCTCACCACGTGCGGGCCGAAACGGGCCGTCAGCAGCGCCTCCGGCTCCCGGTCGTCCAACCGCAGCGGCCCGAGCGGCAGCGCACCGTAACTGAACACCGGAAGCCCGATCTCCAGCAGTTCCGGGGTGTCCCGGTGCAGCCCCCACACCACGATCCCGGCCACCCCGGCGGCGCGCGCCTCCAGCACCGCGAGGTCCCCGATGCAGGCCTCGTCCGTCCGCCCGCCGTTGTCGATCACCAGCACGTCCCCGTCCCGGGCGGCGCCGTACGCCTCCAGGAACACGTCGACGCTGCCGTAGTGCCGCACCGGCAGCACCGGCCCGGCCACCCGGCCGCCCGCCACCACCCCGGCCACCCCCACCGGCGCCGCCCGCAGCGCCACTCCGAGGCGCACGCACGCGTCCGCCACCAACGGCGTCGACAGCCCTTCGAACTCCTTCAGCATCCCCGACTCCTCCCGCCGAAAGCCCAGTTCACCAGCACCGGATCCTAGGGCAGCCCTCGGACCCACACCATCGAGTGAACATCCACCGTGTACTGCACAACCACGATCGACCGCGATCAGCGTGACGCCCATCTGAAGGAGGGGCATCATGAGTGCTGTGGCGCATGAGCAACCGATCACGGGTTCCCCATCGCAGGCCGACATCCTGCTGGAGAGCCTCCTGAAACCGTTCCTCTGAGCCCGGGAACGCGGAAACGGCCCGCACCCCCTCCCACACAGGGGGTACGAGCCGTTGGTCGTGGCGCCGGACGCGTCAGCCGCGGGTGGCCATGGCCCGCAGGAAGAAGGTCAGGTTGGCCGGGCGCTCGGCGAGACGGCGCATGAAGTAGCCGTACCACTCCTGGCCGTAGGGCAGGTACACGCGCATGGTGTTGCCCTCGCCGGCGAGGCGCAGCTGCTCCTCGGGGCGGATGCCGAAGAGCATCTGGTACTCGAAGGAGTCCCGCTTGCGGCCGTTCCACTGGGCGAGCTGGCCGGCGATCTTGATCATGTTGGGGTCGTGCGAGGCGATCATCGGGTAGCCCTCGCCGGCCATCAGGATCTTCAGGGCGCGGACGTACGCGAGGTCGACCTCGTGCTTGCCCTGGAAGGCCACCGACTCGGGCTCCTTGTAGGCGCCCTTGCACAGGCGCACGCGGGAGCCGGCGCCGGCGAACTCGCGGCAGTCGGCCTCGGTGCGGCGCAGGTAGGCCTGCAGCACGACGCCCAGCCACGGGAAGTCGGCGCGCAGCTCGCGGGCGATGGCGAGGGTGGAGTCGGTGGTGGTGTGGTCCTCCATGTCGAGGGTCACCGTGGTGCCGGCGTCGGCGGCGGCCGCGCAGATGCGGCGGGCGTTCTCCAGCGCGATCTTCTCGCCGTCCACCGGGAGGAACTGGCCGACGGCCGACAGCTTGACGGAGACCTCGGCACCGGCCGCGAGGCCGGTCTCCTTCAGCGCCTTGAGCAGGTGCTCGTAGGCCTCGGCGGTGCCGGCGGCCTGCGCGGCGTCCTGGGTGTCCTCACCGAGGTGGTCGAGGGTGACCTTGCGGCCGGTGGCGACCAGGTCGTCGCAGGCGGTGACGGCGTCGTCGAGGGCCTCGCCGGCGACGAAGCGCTCGACTATCGCGTGGGTCGGCGGGAACTTCTCGACCACGGTGCGGACCTGCGGCGACCGGGAGGCCGCGAGAAGGGCGGTACGGAGCATCGTGACTCCTGGAGCTGGTGCTTCTAAGGGTGGCAGAAGGGGGCCGGGGCGCCTGCATCAGGCGTGCCGCGCGTCCCGAGCGGGGTGACGGCCGGCGACGGCATCAGGCGTGCCGCGCAGCGCGTCCCCCGGAGGGGCCGGGGCGACGGGCGGGCGGGTGGGCCCGTCGCCCCGGCGGGCGACGCCGGCTGCGGGGCCGGGCGTCGGGGTGACCGTTGTGGTCGGGTGGGGCACTCAGCCCATGTGCGGGTAGCGGTAGTCCGTCGGCGGGACGAAGGTCTCCTTGACCGAGCGGGTCGAGGTCCACCGCGCGAGGTTCTGCTTGGCACCGGCCTTGTCGTTGGTGCCGGAGGCGCGGCCGCCGCCGAAGGGCTGCTGGCCGACGACGGCGCCGGTCGGCTTGTCGTTGATGTAGAAGTTGCCGGCCGCGAAGCGCAGCTTGTGCATGGCGTCCTGGGCGGCCGCGCGGTCCTGGGAGATGATCGAGCCGGTCAGGCCGTAGGCCGACACCGACTCCATCTGGGCCAGCATCTCCTCGTACTTCTCGTCCTCGTAGACGTACACGGCGAGGATCGGGCCGAAGTACTCGTCGCGGAAGTACTCGGCCGCCGGGTCCTCGCAGACCAGGACGGTCGGGCGGACGAAGTAGCCGACCGAGTCGTCGTAGGTGCCGCCGGCCAGGACCCGGACCTTCGGGTCGGCCTGGGCGCGGTCGATGGCGGCCTTGTTCTTGGCGAACGAGCGGTCGTCGATGACGGCCGACATGAAGTTCGACAGGTCGGTGACGTCGCCCATGGTGAGGCCGTCGACCTCGGCGGCGAACTCGTCCTGGAGGCCGGCCCAGAGGGAGGCGGGGACGTAGGCGCGGGAGAGCGCCGAGCACTTCTGGCCCTGGAACTCGAAGGCGCCGCGGGTCATCGCGGTCTTCAGCACGGCCGGGTCGGCGGACGGGTGGGCGACCAGGAAGTCCTTGCCGCCGGTCTCGCCGACGATCCGCGGGTAGGTGCGGTAGCCGGCGATGTTGGTGCCGACCTCGCGCCACAGGTGCTGGAAGGTGGCGGTGGAGCCGGTGAAGTGGATGCCGGCCAGCGCCGGGTGCTTGAGCGCGACGGCGGAGACGTCCAGGCCGTCGCCGGTCACCATGTTGATGACGCCCTTGGGCAGGCCGGCCTCCTCCAGCAGCTGCATCAGCAGGTGCGCGGAGTACTGCTGGGTCGGGGACGGCTTCCAGAGCACCACGTTGCCCATCAGCGCGGGCGCGGTCGGCAGGTTGCCGGCGATCGCGGTGAAGTTGAACGGGGTGATGGCGTAGACGAAGCCCTCGAGCGGGCGGTGGTCGCTGCGGTTCCACACGCCGTCCGAGGAGATCGGCTGCTCGGCCATGATCTGGCGGGCGAAGTGGACGTTGAACCGCAGGAAGTCGACCAGCTCGCAGGGCGTGTCGATCTCGGCCTGCTGGGCGGTCTTGGACTGGCCGAGCATGGTGGCGGCGGCCAGGGTCTCGCGCCAGGGGCCGGCGAGCAGGTCGGCGGCCTTGAGGAAGATCGCGGCGCGGGAGTCGAAGGAGAGCGCCTGCCAGGCCGGGGCGGCGGCCAGGGCAGTGTCGATGGCGTCCTGCGCGTCGGCCTGGGTGGCGTTGCGCAGGGTGCCGAGCCTCGCCGCGTGGTTGTGCGGCTGGACGACGTGGATCTCGGCGCCGCCGCCCATGCGGCGCTCACCGTTGATCGTCATGGTCAGCTGGACCGGCTCCTGGCCGCCCAGCTCCTTCAGCTTGGCCTCCAGACGGGCCCGTTCCGGGCTGCCCGGGGCGTAGCTGTGGACCGGCTCGTTCACCGGCGCGGGGACCTGGGTCACAGCGTCCATAGAGCGCACGCTCTCCTTCGTCGTTGCGGGGGATGCCGGCGTGGGTCGCACACCGGCCACAGCACGAACGCTATTCCTGCCCGCGGGGCCACTTGATTGGCCGGGCGGCTAAATTCCCCCGTACGGCGTTGTCCGGCCCGACGAAGGGGGTCACGGCGCGGTCACGGCGCGGCGCCGGTGGACCCCCCGCGGGCCGTTGCGCCCACCGCACGTGCGGACCGGCCCGCAGCGCTGTCCGCCCGGCTAAAATCGGCCTCGCGGCGTTGTCCGGGCGGATGAGGAGCGGATGGCGAAGAGCGGATGAAGGAGGCCAGGATGACCACCCCCGGTCTCCCGCTCCGCCAGCTGCTGATGTCCCTCGGCGAGCCCCTGGTCGAACTCCAGGCCGCCCCGCAGGGCCTGGACGTGCCGGTCCGCGACGTCGCCATCCTCGACCCGGAGGATCCGCCCACCGCCGCCCCCGGCGAACTCGTCCTGGCCATCGGCGCCCGCGGCCGGGCCGCCCTGCCGGCCCTGCGCGCCGCCGGGCGGGCCGGCGCGGCCGCGGTGGCGGTGAAGCTGGACGGCCCCGGTCAGGCGGACGCGCTGCGCGAGGCCGCCACCGACGCGGGCGTCGCCCTGCTGTCCGTCCGCCGCGAGACCCGCTGGGAGCACCTCGACTCGCTGGCCCGCGCGATCATCGCCGGCCCGGACGCCCCCGACACCCCCGGCGCCCCCGAGCCCAACGCCGGCGACCTCTTCTCGCTCGCGCAGACCGTCGCCGTGCTCACCAACGGCATCGTCTCGATCGAGGACACCTCCAGCCGGGTGCTGGCCTACTCGCGCTCCTCCGACTCGGACGAGGTCGACGACCTGCGCCGGCTGTCCATCCTCGGCTGGCAGGGCCCCGAGCCGTACCTGTCCAAGCTCCGCGAGTGGGGCATCTTCCAGCACCTGCGCACCTCGGACGCGCCGATCGCGGTCGAGCCGCACCCGGAGCTCGGCCTGCGCCGGCGCCTGGCGGTCGGCATCCGGGCCGGGGCGCAGCCGCTCGGCACCATCTGGGTGCAGGAGGGGGCGCGGCCGCTGGCCCCGCTGGCCGAGCAGGCCCTGGTCGGCGCCGCACGGGTGGCGGCCGCCCAACTGGTGCGCCGGCGACGCGAGTTGTCGGCCGATGTCCGGCTCACCCAGACCCTGCTCACCGGGTTGCTGGAGGGCTCCACCGGCCCGCAGTCCCTCGCCACCCACCTGGGCCTGGACCTGCGCCGCCCGGCCACCGTGCTGGCGTACAGCGCGCACACCACCGAGGCGCTGCACCGCTCCGACGTCACCGGCCTGATCTCGGTGCACACCGCCGCCCGGCACCGCACCGCGCTGCTCGCACCGATCGAGTCCCGGGTCTACGTGCTGCTGCCGGAGCTCCCGGCCAACCTGCCGATGGCGACCGTCCGCGGCTGGGCGGACGAGGTGGTGACGGCCGCCCGGGACCACCTCGGGGTGCCGCTGCGCGCCGCGATCGGCTCCACCGTGGACGGCCTGGCCCGGGTCCCGGACTCCCGCGCGCAGGCGGACCGCATCCTGGACGCGATGGGCCGCGGCGGGGTGGACCTCGATGTGGCGGCGCTGATCGACGTCCAGGCCGAGGTGCTGGTCAGCGAGGTGCTCGCGCTGCTGCAGGAGCGCTCCGGCCTGCGCGACCCCCGGCTCACGGCGCTCACCGACTACGACCGCCGGCACGGCACCCGGCTCGCCGAGTCGGTGCTGGCCTGGCTGGACGCGCTCGGCGAGGTCCGGGTCGCCGCGGACGCGCTGCACATCCACCCCAACACCCTGCGCTACCGGGTGCGCCGGGCCGAGCAGTTGACCGGCATCGACCTCGCCCAGCCGCAGCAGCGGCTGCTGGCGATGCTGCAGCTGCGGCTGCCCGCGGACGAGTGGTCCGCGGGCAGCCGGTCACGCTCCGAGGGTCACGCGCCGTAGCCCTGGCCGCGCTTGTGCTCGTTCAGCCGGCGCCACGGGCCGGTGATGGCGAGCTGGATGCCCGGGGTCTGGATGTTGGCGAACAGGGTCTTGCCGTCGTCCGAGAAGGTGACGCCGGTGAACTCGCTGAACTCGGGCTTCTCGGCGGTGCCGATGTTCAGCTCGTTGCGGGCGATCGGGTAGACCAGCCCGTCCTCGGTGGCGCCGAACAGGTGCGAGACGCCCTCGCCGTCCTCGCAGATCACGATGCCGCCGTACGGCGAGACGGTGATGTTGTCCGGGCCGTCGTAGTTGTCGTGGTCGCCCCAGACGTCGCTGTTGACGCCCAGCAGGACCTTCAGGGTGATGGTGCGGCGGACCGGGTTGTAGAACCACACCTGGCCGTCGTGCTGCAGCGGGCTCTCCGAGCGGGCGAAGCTGGAGACGAAGTAGAAGCCGCCGTCACCCCACCACATGCCCTCCAGCTTGCGGGCGCGGGTGACCTCGCCCTCCTTGAACTGCTTGCGGACGGAGACGGTCCTCGCGTCGCGGTCCTGGACCTTGACCCAGTCCACGCCGTAGGTGGTGCCGACCTTGGTGGCGCGGGAGAGGTCGTCGACGAGCTTGCCCTGCGCGTCGAAGACCTTGAAGGCCTCGAGCACGCCGGCGTCGGCGGCGAGCTTGCGCAGCTGGTGGCGGCCGTGCTTGAAGCCGGCCGGCGGGGTCCAGCGGAACAGCAGGCCGTTGGGGTTCGAGGCGTCCTCGGTCAGGTAGACGTGGCCGCGCTTCGGGTCCACGACCACGGCCTCGTGGGCGTAGCGGCCGAAGGCCTTCACCGGCTGCGGGTCGCGGTTGTAGTCGTCGTCGAACGGGTCGACCTCGAAGACGTAGCCGTGGTCCTTGGTGAAGCCGTTCTTGCCGGCCTTGTCCTCGGTCTCCTCGCCGGACAGCCAGGTGCCCCACGGGGTGACGCCGCCCGCGCAGTTGGTGGCGGTGCCGGCGATGCCGACCCACTGCTCGACCGAGCCGTCCCGCTTGGCGTGCACGATGGTGCAGCCGCCGGCCGCGCCCGGGTCGTAGACGTGGCCCTCGGTCAGCGGCACCGGGTGCGGCCAGTTGGCGCGGGCGCCGGACAGCTCGTGGTTGACGACCATGTAGTTGCCGCCGTGCTCGTCCTCGAAGGCGGAGGTGCCGTCGTGGTTACTCGGGGTGAACTCGCCGGTGCGCAGCCTGGTGACGCCGGCCCGGTTGAGGACGGTGTAGGAGAAGCCCTTCGGCAGGGACAGCAGCCCGGCCGCGTCCTGCACCAGCGGGCCGTAGCCGACGGCGGTGCCGCCGGCCGCGTTGGTCCCGGCGGCCGCGGCGGCCGGCGCCTCGCCGCCGGCCGGGGCGGCGATCGCGCCCGGCGCGCTGGCCAGCGCCTCGGCGCTGCCGGCGATCAGCACGCCGGCCCCGACGAGGGTGGAACGGTTGACGAAGTCCCGACGGGACAGCGACATGGTGACAACTCCAGGGGGATCGGCCGTCGGACCGGGCGGGCCCGGGTGTCCGGCGTACGGGGCGTCGAGGCGGGTTGTGTCGACGCCCAGCAGACTCCGCCGCAGGGGTGAACCGGACGTGACGCCCACCTCACGGCCAGGCGGCCATTTGCCAACCGATGGCGAACACATGACCTCCGCTTTGCCAGCCGAGGGGTGGCGGGGGCCACGGAGGCGGGAGTGCCGCCGGGGCGGCGGTGCCACCGGGCCGCCCGGCGGAGGTCAGCCCGAGCGTGCCGCCCGCCACTGCTCCCAGGCCGCCAGCCACAGCTGCTCGGCGAGCCGCTCCCCGTCCCGGGCCCCCGGCCCGCCGCCGCCCGGACGCTCCCGCCAGACCTGCGCCCAGGCCCGCTGCGCCGGGAGGCTCGCCACCTCGCTCGCGAACACGGTGTACCGGACGACCTCCTCGACGGCCGCCGCCCCCTCCCCCGTGCCGACCAGCCAGTTCGTCTGCCGGGACAACCGGTCCAGGTGGTTGACCATCGCCGTCACCGCCGCCGTCGCCTCGTCCCGGGTCTCGGTGGCGAGCCGCATCTGCTGGCGCACCGCCTTCTCCCAGCGCACCGCGTAGGCGTCCCCGCGCAGCCCGCGCGGCCGCCGCGGCGTCCGCCCGGCCCGGACCTGCGCCTCGATCGCGGCGGACTCGGCGACGCTCTGCGCGATCAGCTCGCGGTGCGCCTCCAGCCCGACGGCGGGCGGCAGTTCGCGCTCCTCGACGGGCACCTGCCGGGCCCGCCGGGAGGCCAGCTCGCCCAGCAGTTCGGTCCGGCCGCGCAGGTACGGCTCGAAGTCCGCGATCCCGGCGAGCTCCACGCAGCCGGGGGCCACCCCGCGCCCGCAGACCGTCACGGTCAGCCCGCCGACCCGCAGCCGCCCGGCCCAGACCGGGCCCGGCCCGCCGAACGCCGCCCCCGGCCAGGGCACCGGCCGGTCCTCGTGCACCTCCACCGGGTGCGGCACGCCGTCCACGGTGATCCACTCGCGGAGGGCGCGCACCCGGCCGGGGCCGTCGCCCTCGTCCACGCCGAGCTGCTCGTACACGCGGTCGCGCTCGTCCTCGACCACGTCCTCCAGCTCCGGCAGCCGCTCGTCGAGCTCGGCGCCCGGCCGGTAGGTGCGCACGGTCACGTACGGGCCGGCCACCGAGCTCCGGTCGCCGGACTGCACCTCGACCCAGCTGAGCGAGTCGCCGGAGGTCTCGAAGGCGCCCAGCGCGTCGCCTCGGTGCTCCAGCGCGGAGGCCACCCCGTACACCGGGAAGTCGGCCGCGGCCAGGGCCCGGCGGGAGAACTCCTCGACGGCGGCGAAACGATCCGCCCGGCCCCTCGGGTCCGGGACGCGCGCACGGTCCGTCCGTTCCGCGTTCCACTCCTGGGGCCTGCCGCCGCTCTCCCGCATCACCTGTGCCGCACCCCCGAGTCCTCGCGCCCGCACCGCCGACGCCACCTTACGTGCCCGGGCCTGCCCGGTCATCAGCTCATGGACCGCGCACGGGCGCAGGCCGTGTCAGGGCGCGCGGTTGTCAGCCGCCCTCCCTACCCTGGCGGCATGACAGCAGAGAGCAGCTTCCCCGCCCGGATCAGCATCGTCACCCTCGGGGTCTCCGACCTCGACCGCAGCGCACGCTTCTACGAGGACCTCGGCTGGCGGCGGTCCACCGCCTCCAGCCCGGAGATCGTCTGGTTCCGCACCGCCGACTCGGTGCTCGGCCTCTTCCCGACGGAGGAGCTGGCCGCCGACGCCGGGGTGCCCGCCACCGGCGAGCCCGCCTTCCGCGGCGTCACCCTGGCGGTGAACCTCGAGTCCCCGGCGCTGGTGGACGCCGCGCTGAAGACCGCGGTCGAGGCCGGCGCCGTCGTGGTCAAGCCCCCGGTCACCACCGGCTGGGGCGGCTACTCCGGCTACTTCGAGGACCCGGACGGCCACCTGTGGGAGCTGGCCCACAACCCTTTCTTCCCGTTCGCCGAGGACGGCTCGCTGGACCTGCCCTGAGACGGGTCCGACGGTGCCCGCGTGCGGACCGTCGGCCCCGCCCGGCCCGGGGCCTCAGCCCCTGGACCGCGCCTTGAAGGCCGCCTTGCGCGCCTCCTTGGCCACCGCCCGGTCCAGGTGCAGCTCCCCGACGGCCTCCAGGACGTCCGCCGTGTACGGGTGGTCGACCCGCCACAGCTCGCCGAAGTACGACGCCGGATCGCCGGTCACCGGCAGGTCCGCGATCAGCTCGCGCAGCTGCCCGGCGTCGCCGCCGCTGTCCAGCAGCTGGGCGGCGAAGGTGTCGACCACCGCCCACAGCGCCATCGACCGCTCCGGCGCCGGCACGTCCGCGGCACCCAGCGAGGTCAGCCAGGCCCGTCCGGCGCCCCCCAGCTCGGGGTCGTCCAGCACGTCCCGGACGGCCGGCTCCGCGGGCGCCCCCAGCATGTCGAGCGCCGTGACGCAGAGCATCCGCCGCATCGGACCGTAGGCGTCACCGCCGCGGGCCGCCGCCAGCAGCTCGCGCGCCGCCGCGACCGGCTCCCGGCCGGTGATCCAGACCCGCAGCTCCTCCTCCGGCAGCACGTTGGCCGACTCGCACACGGCGCGCAGCAGCTCCGCCGCGTCGCCCTGGGCCAGCTCGCCGACCAGCGGCGCGTCGTAGCCGTCCTCCAGCAGCCACTGCCGGATGCCGTACTGGCCGAGCGGGGTGAGCCGGACCAGCCCGAAGCGGGCCGACTCCTCCTCGTCGAGCGGCGCCTCGCCGACCAGCGCGGGCGCCTCGTCCCCGGCGCCCTCCTCCTCGTCGAACAGCTCCGGGTCGATCGGCCGGTACTCCAGCAGGCCCAGCTCGGCCAGGTCGCCCAGCATCGGGTCGAGGGAGACCATCACGTCGGTGATGTCGCCCAGCAGCTCCTCGCTCGGCTCCTCGCCCTCCGGCACCACCAGCAGTGCCGCCAGCACGCCCAGCGGCACGGTCTCCTGGCCCGGGTCGGCGAAGGCGGTGGTCTCGTAGAGCACCTGCAGCGCCTCGTCCAGCAGCTCGGCGGCTGCGTCCCTGGCCTCCTCGACCTCGTTCAGGCCGTCCTCGTCCTCCTCGCCCTCCTCGTCCGCGGCCCCCTCGCCGGGCTCCTCCTCCGGCAGCGAGTCGGCCTCCACGGCCAGTTCCCGGACGATCCCGGCGGCGGTCAGCCACAGCTCCAGGACGGTCTCCGGGTCACCCTGCTCGGCCGGCTCCAGGTCGGGGCCCGGGACGGCCACGTGCTCGCCGGCCGCGGTCGTCCCGATCTCCACCAGGTCCAGGTCGCAGGCCAGCGACCAGGCCCGCATCGCCTCGATCTCGGCCTCCTCCGGCACCTCGCCCTCGGCGGGGGCCAGGCCCAGCAGCCGCGCCGCGGGTGCCCGGTCCTCCTCCACGAGGTCGCCGAACTCGTCCACCGCCCGGTGCGGGGCGGCCCAGCGGGCCAGCGCCAGCGCGTACCCGAACATCGGCACGGCCTTCGCCTGGGCGGTCAACTCCTCCTCGCCCGGCAGCCGCACCGGCGGCACCAGCACGGCCGCGTCGTCCAGGTCCTCGTCGTCCAGCCCGTGCGCGGCGAAGGCCCCGTAGAGGTCCTGGAGCTCCAGGTCGGCGGGCAGGACCGCCTCGGCCGCACTCTCTCCCGCCGAAGCCCCGGCGTTCTTCCGACGTCGTCCGGCCATCGTTGTGCGCTCTCCCTCAGCCAGCGGTCCGCCCATCAGCTCAGCGTCCCGATCCACGACCTCAGCGTATAGGTGCGACACCCCCGATGCCCGGCCTCAAGGGGCGCACGCAGGGGCGCGCGCCGAATCCGTGCGCCCACCCCTTATCCTTCGCAGTGGCTCCGTGCACAACCCCGCGCGGGCCGCCGGGCAACGAAGCCCGAATCCTCAGCTCATCCGCTCCACCAGGGAGCCCCGCACCGCGGCCACCACCACAGCGCCTCAGGACGGGCGCGCCGGCACACCCCGCCGACCCGGTGGTGCCCTGCCACAGGAGATCCCTTTCATGGCGGACCTCTCCCCCGCCGGCCCCGGCCTGCGCACCGCGCAGCTCGACGGACGCCGACTGTCGGAGGCCCTGCTCCCCCTGGAGCTCGCTCCACGCGCCCAGCTCCAGCTCTCCGCGATCAGCCGCTGGAACGCCCTCCGCGGAGTCCGCGTCGGCCTGGTGGCCGCCGCCCTGCTGTTCATGCTCATCGGTGCCAACCTGGCGACGCCGATCTACCCCCTGCTCCAGCAGCGCCTCGGGCTCGGCCCCCTCGACACCACGATCCTCTTCACGATCTACGTGTTCGCGCTGGTCCCCGTGCTGGCCGTGGTCGGCCACTGGTCGGACCACCTCGGCCGCCGCGCCCTGATCCTGCCCGCCGTCGGGCTGGCCGCCGCGGGCGACGTCGTGTTCGCCACCTCCGGCAGCTTCTGGCAGCTGGCGATCGGCCGGGCCGTCCAGGGGATCGCCGTCGGCCTGTCCACCGGCGCAGCGGGGGCCGCCCTCGGCGACCTGCTGCCCGACCACCCCACCCTGGCCGCCAAGCTCACCCTGGCCTGCTCCGCCGGGGGCGTCGCGCTCGGCCCGATCGTCGGCGCCCTGCTGTCGGACGGCTCCGACCCCCTGCTGACGCCCTTCCTGCTGCACGCCGTCGCCCTGCTCGCGCTCTGCGTGCCGCTGGCCCTCGTCCACCCCCGGATGCCCGGCCGCAACCGCCCGCCGGCCTCCCCGCCGCGCATCACCACCCCGGCCCACCTGCGCCCGCAGCGCCTGCGGCTGCCGCGCACCGGCCGCCGCGAGTTCCTGCTCGCCGCCTCGGCCGGCTTCATCTCCTACGCGGTCTTCGGCGTCTACCTCAGCCTGGCCCCGGCCTTCGCCGCCAAGGTGTTGAACACTCCCTCGCACCTGACCGGCGCGGTGGTCGCGGCCCTGCTGCTCGGCTCCTCGGCCGCCGCCCAGCTGATCGTCCCGCCGACCGCCGACCGCAAGGTCATCGCCCTCGGCATGACCGGACTGGCCGCCGGCCTGGGCCTCGTCGTCGCCGCCGGCTACACCGGCACCCCGGCGCTGCTCTTCATCGGCAGCGTCCTCGGCGGCATCTGCCAGGGCGTGGCCTTCCGCTCCCTCTTCACCACCGCCGTCGCCGCACTCGACCCGGAACGCCGGGGCTCCGAACTCTCGGCCCTCTGGGTCATCGTCTACCTCGGCAGCTCCCTCCCCATCGTCGCCGTCGGCGCCCTGGTCAGGAGCTACGGCCTCCTCCCCGCCGTCAGCGGCTTCGCCACCCTCGCCGCCCTCCTCTGCGCCGGCCTCGCCGTGGCAGTGGCCCGCAAGCCCAAGCGCACGGCCTGACCCCGTACGGCGTGCGGCGCTGCCCGGGACTTCCCTTCGGAAGTCCCGGGCAGCGCCGTTTCCGGCGCCGGGCGACCACCCGCGCACCAGCCGCTCCGTCGAATGGTTCCACCACCGTTCCCCACCATCCACCCCCCACCCGCCAAGCGGCGGGTGCCCGCCCCTGGCCTGGCCTCCTGACCCTGTGGGCCGCCGGCTCCGCAGGCGGCCCACAGGGTCAGCTGACGGCGGCCGCTCCAGCCCCGGCGCCACGAGAGTGGACCGGGGCTGAGCGAACCGGCGATGCACCTCCAACTCGCCCGCTTCTCGCTACCGTTGTCCCATGACAGATCTGCGCCGGGTACCGGTTGACGGGGTGCTGGAACGGGTCGAGTCCGCGTTGGGAACCCACCTCGATCGTGCGTCGGTGGTCCGCAAACGCCGGTCCGTAGGCACTCGCACCGAGCGCGGCACGTGGGTGCGGATCGAGCGGCGCGGGTTGGATCGGATCGGTGTCCAGGGCGGGGACGGCACACCCGCAGCCGAGGCGCTGAACGGCATCGCGAAGCCCGCGTGGCTGGCGGGCATCGCATGGCGGGACGCGGCCGAGCCGGTGATGTGGCGGGCCGACGAAACCGGGCTCCTGCCGGCCGAACCCGTGGGATCGGCGGTCTTGGCGGACGAACCCGAGCTGCCTCCCGGCTGGTGGTCGCAGTTGAATGCTTCGCTGGACGCGCTCTCTCGGCAACGGACGAACCGCATCGCTACGCCCGACACGGAGACCATCACGCAGGAACTGGTGAACAGGACCATCCACCAGGTGTTTCCGGCCCTCGACGCGACGGTGAGCCGGTGGTGTCCGGCGCATGCCGATCTCAACTGGGCGAACGTGACGGCACCGGAGTTCTGCGTCTTCGACTGGGAGGACTGGGGAATGGCCCCGCGCGGCCTGGACGCGGCCACGCTGTGGGGTGCGTCGCTCGCCGTGCCGACGCTGGCCGATCGCGTCCGCACCGAGCGGAGCGCCGACTTCGCGAGCCGGGACGGAAAGCTGATGACGCTGTTCGTCGCGGCGAAGATCCTCGGGCCGCACGCGCATCCCGAGGACCCTCGCCTTGAGCGCGCCCGCGTCCTGGCTGAGCAGGTGGCGAAGGACCTTCAGACCGACTGACGCAGGAGCTGCCGGTAGGTCTGGAGGACATCGGTGTCGATTTTGTGCCCCAGGCCGCCGCACAGTTCCCGCAGGTGCTCAGCGTCGTCGCTGCCGACCGCCACCGCCTCGGCCCCCGGCAGTGCGAAGGCGACACGAAATGCCGCCTGCACCGGTGTGGCGTCGGATGACCTCAGGAACATCGTCGGATCGATCTTCTGCCACACGGGGTCGGTGGCGCTGCCACCGAAGGGGCTCATCCCCCGTACCTGGGTCGGCCCCCACGCGGCCACCAGTGCTTCGGCGGCGTCGAGGACACTGCTGCTGACCAGCAGGCCGGAGCGGACCATGAGGACGTCCGGGCAAGGTGTGTCGAGGCCGACCAACGGGCGCGGGTCCCAGGTGGAGATCCCCCACGAAGCGCAGCGCCCCTGCTCCGCCGCACCGGCCAGGACCGCGCATGCATGCGAGAGAACCTCGCTGTCCGGAGCGGAGCGCTCGGGGTTGTGCAGGAGGACCGTGTCCGGTTCGCAGCCAAGCTCGGCCAACGCCGCGTCGAGCGCCTTCCGCAACCGCGTCGGGGCAAGGCTGTGTCCGTCCTTGAAGTAGCCGACCTTGGTGGAGATCACGAACTCCGTGAGCAGGTCACCAGCCACCTCACCGAGAACACGGTGGGATCGGTGGTGGAGGTAGTTCGAGGCGGTGTCGATCGCGGTGACGCCGAGGTCCAGTGCGCCGGTCAGGATGTCACGGCGGTGACGAGACCGGTGTAGCCCGAGGACAACTCGTCGGTCAGCGGCGCGCACAGTTCCTCCTTGATCAAAATCGCGGCCACCTCACGAACTTCATCCCCGACACTCGCCGCCGCCTGCTCGAGCACGACGGGCTGGCCACTGAGCAGCAGTCGCAGGGCGGTCACCGCCTTTGCCGCGAAGGTGAGCTGCCTCCCAGCCGCTGTGACGCCTACGGTGCCCCCGTGCTCCGTGATCCGGGGTGCGAAGTGGGTGGTGCACACCACGGCGTCGAGCCCACCGAAGCTCTCCAGGAACGGCACCTGGCGGCCGGGGGCGGCCTGCTGCTCGCAGGCGGTCAGGAACTCCTCCGGGCCACGCCGGCCGACGAGTCGGGTGGCGGCCTCCACCAAGGGCGTGGTGTCGGTGTCGGTGCGGTCGAGGTCGCAGCGGAAGACCTCCTGCTCGCGGCACCAGTCGCCCAGCCAGGCCATCCAGGAGGCGCCGGTGCGCTTCGTGATGCCGAAGGTGACATGGAGGCTGTGGCCGGTACCGCTCCCGGTGCGGGTGGCCTGGTGCCAGTGGCCGCGCGGGATGTGCATGACGTCGCCGACCCGGAGAGTCCCTTTGAAGAGCACGGTGTCGCTGGGAGTGTTGTTGGGATCAGCGTCGCGGTACATGGGCGCAGTGCGCGAGGCGGTCCGAACCTCCCAGTCCTTCTCCCCCGAGAGCTGCACGACGATCACGTCGTGGTCGTCCCAATGGAGCGGGAAGCCGGCGGCGCTGTTGGTGGTGAGGTAGGCGTTCACCTGCACGCGCTCGCGCGCCCACCACTGCAAGGCGCGACAGGTGACTTCCATCGTGGGATCGAAGACGTTGACCTGGTCCATGATCAGCGTCGCACCGTCGCGGAGCAGGTCGCCGAGGCGGTGCATGTTGGCCATGGGAACGGACTGCCCGCGCGGGCTGACAGTGTCGGTGAAGTACACGGCCGGATGTACTTCCTCGCCCTTCTGAAAGGCCCGGAACTGCGGCCGGTTGAGGCTGCGCCGCATGGCGATGTCGAGGAGCTTGTTCGGGGTGAGGATGCGCGACAGCAGCGCACAGTCCTCGATCCGGCCAAGCGCGAAACCCGTGCCGATCGGTTCGGAGCTGTCCCAGCGCAGGGCCGTCTCGATGGCGGTGACCAAGCGGTGTTCCACTGCTACCTCCGTGGAGAGTTCTGGACGCGGGGCGGGAGCCCGCTCGGTGCGCACCCCCGCCCCTGGGATGACCGGGGCCTACGCGACGTCGGTCAGGTTGCCGTCACCGCCGGGCCACGGCGCGTCGCCCGAGGAACCGGCGTTGTCGGAACGGAGGCTGTCGTACCTGTCCTGGACCGCGGTCAACTCCTCGACCGCGACCAAGAGTCCGTTCTCCTCAGGCGCCGGCCGATCCGTGCGGTTCTCCATGTGGTGCTCCTTCCGTCATGGCTTCCGCCTCCCTGAGCGGAAAATCCGAGGTGAATCGGATACTTGAGCGTGGGGCTGTCGACGACACCGACCGCGGGGGATGACGCGGTCGGCGCCGCCGATCCTCCTGGCCGAGATTCCGGACGTGGCCAGGTGGAGCTTGAAGTGGGTCAGATGGGCCGGGCGGCGTCGTCACCAGCTGGTCACCGGCGGACTCGAACCACATGACCCTGCCTGTCCCGAGCGGCTGCCACCCCCACGAGTCCGAGAGTCCTTCGATCCGGATCAGCCCACGTCCACCAACACGGACCACCCCCTCTGGCTCCCCCAGGTCCCCGGGCTTGCCCCGGAGGATTCCCAGGATTTCCGGTCGAGCAGTTCCGCGATAAGGGCCAGATGATTACCCACCGTGGGTAAACTCGCATTCAGTTAAGGTACGTGACACGGAGTGATGATTTTCGCGGTGCTGGGGGTACCGGACATGACCCACTCGACACCAGGACCCGGCCTGTCGAGCCGACTGCTGGCCGACCCCGAGATGGCGGCAGCCTGCCGGTCCCGGAACTTCACCGAGATCTTTCGACTGGCCAAGGCCAGAGGTGGCTTCCACCCGTCCCGCATCGCCAGGGCCTGTGAGTTGACCCCCAGCCGCGTCGGCGAGGTCATCGCGGGACGCCGAGAGATCACCAACATGAACGTCGTCGAGCGCATCGCGGACGGTCTCCGAATCCCGGGGCACATGGTTGGCCTTGCTCCCCGCGCCTGGGAACGCCGAGAGGCCGCGGTTCACCCCGTACCATTGGCCGGACAGTCAGCGACCCCACCCGCGGATTCGGTGCTGCCAGGCCGAGAGCTGGACGACATCCTCGCCATAGCGGCCAGCGCCCGAGTCACGCCAACGGTTCTCCGGTCCCTCCAAGCCTCGATCGAGGACTACTGGCGACGCGACGACGAACACGGTGGCGAAGCCCTCCGGCCCGCCGTCATGGGTCAACTGCGATACGTTCTGAGTGTTCTGCGCGACACGGCCGATCCGAACCACCAGCGCAGCTTGCGCGGGATCGCGGCCGAACTCGCGCGCCTCACCGGCTGGACGTACTTCGATGCCTGCCAGTACAGCACGGCCCGAAGCTACTTCACCGAGGCACTGCGCCTAGCGCGCGAGATTGACGACCGGCCGTTCATCGCCAACGTGCTCTCCTGCCTCAGCCTTCAGGCCACTTACGAGGACAAGACACGCGAAGCGATCATCCTGGCCAGGGCCGCCCAGGACAGCGCACGACTTGACGGCGGCACGCCGCGGTTGATGGCGATGCTGTCCATGCGGGAAGCCTTCGGCCACGCCAGCGCACACGACCAGGAAGCCGCCCACCGTGCGATCGAGGATGCGGGGCATCACTTCGATCGAATCGATCCAGCAGACGACGATCCGGCATGGGTCCAGTACTTCGATCGGACGAAGCTCACCGTCGATGCGGGCATCGCGCTGGGACAGCTCGGCGACGCCGCAGCCGCCGAACCACTCATCGAGGAAGCCCTGCGAACCGAAGTGAGCACCAACCAGCGCGGACGGGCGTTCCACGCCTACTGGCTAGCGCGCATCCAACTTCAACGCGGAGCAGTCGAGTTGGCATGCAACACGGCCAGTGAAGCGCTCAGCTCGGCAACCAGGGCGGGGTCTCCGCGAGTGGCCGCGCACCTTCAGGAGTTCCGTCATCTACTGGCGCCCTACCGCAGCACCCGGCCGGCCGCCGAGATATCGGCGCGAATCCAGGAGATGCGCGACTGAGCTACGAGCCAGCCTCGTCGAGCAGCAGGTACAACACCCCGACCAGCGAGCCGCTGCTGACGATCTCCCGGCGATCGATCATTCCGCGCAGCTCGGAGAGCGGGATCCACTCGATCCGGTCGGACTCGTTGCGCTCAGTCGGCGGCCCGACGCACTCGATGGCGTCGGCCCGGAAGACAAAGTGCTCCGAGTCGGTGATCCCGTTCGCCGGCTGAGCGTAAATCAGCGACTTGACCTTCCCGACCGTCCAGCCGGTCTCCTCCAGTACCTCACGAGCAGCGGCCTCGGCTGGCGACTCGCCTGCCTCGATCAGGCCCATGGGCAACTCCCACGCCCACGAGTCGGTGATGAACCGGTGCCGCCACATCATCAGCACCTGCTTCCGGTCGTTCACCACTGCCGCCACCGCCAGGTGCCGCAGCTTGAGCACATGGTGCTCCCAGCGATGCCCGTCCGGTTGCTCGACATCGACCAGCCACACGTTCACCCAGGGGTTTTCGTAGATCGGACGTTCCCCATGGATCTTCCACTGCATCGCTGCGGCCCCTCTCGACGGACCTTCAGCATGTCAGACCCGAACAGCCATCGGACACGGTTCCACCCGACAGCGCCGGTGACTGATTACCCGTCAAGCAGGCTTTCCCGAAGGCGGCTTTCCTACCTGGCGGCTGTGATACGTTCTGCACCCGAACAGAAAATAGGCGACCCCGGCAGCGCGCCAACGCTCCGGGGTCCGGCACCAGGAGCTGACACTCCCCATGCGAGTCCATCGTAGCGCCCACGTGCGCAACTTCACCGTGCTACCCAACGCGCTCCTCCAGTACCGGCGGCTGTCGTACACCGCCCGCGGTCTCCTCGCTGATCTCCTCTCCCGCCCCGACGGCTGGCGCGAGGACGGCCGGCACATGGCCGACACCAGCCCGCAGGGGCGCGGCGCGATCCGCAAGGCGTTGAAGGAACTGACCGAGGCCGGGTACTACCGGGTCGAGAAGATCCGCATGCCCGACGGCAGGATCATCACCGAATCCCACGTCTACGACACCCCATACCTCACGGCGCCACCGGGTACCGCCCGCCCGGTGCCCGGTGAAGCGGCAACCGGCCCTGCTGGCAGCCCTGTTGTAAAGAACCGGCAGCAAGAACCCTCCCTCCCCACGCACCCGGCAAGCGAAAACGACCAGGGAGGAGGGGAGGAACCACCCGAGATCCGCGAGGCGGTCGCCACCCTGTTCCGGGTGATCCGCCCCGAGCCCCGACTGCGCCTGGGCGAGGCCGAAGCCGCCGAACTCGCGCCCCTCGTCGCACAGTGGCTGCAACGCGGCGCGACCCACGCCGACCTCGCCCACGCCCTGCTGCCGGGCCTGCCCACCCCGGTGCACTCGGCGGCCGCCGTGCTCCGCTACCGCCTGGAGCACAAGGTGCCGCCCACCCGGCCCGTTGGACGGCCACCGGTCCGGTACGCCGAGTGCGCCGAGTGCCACGACCCAGTGCCACGACCGGGCATCTGCCGCCCGTGCGCCGGTCTGACCACCCGAACCCTCACGGCCCACAAGGGCACGGACGTGGCCACAGCAGGTGCCGCCCGAGTCCGAGCTGCCCTGCACTCCGCAATGACCGGCAGCCGACCTGCACACATCGCCGCCTGAGACACGCTGTCCCACCGGCCCGAAGGGGCACCCGCAGGAGCACGCGGCGAGGCCCGGGGCGGGCACCCGCCGGCAGGCGGGTGGGGGGTGGCTGGTGGGGAACGGCGGTGAACCTGCTCAACGAAGCAGATCACGCGCGGGTGTTCACCCCGGAAACGCCGCTGCCGCGCGAACCCCCGGGGGGTCGCGCGGCAGCGGAACGACGATCGACCGGTGACCTCAGACGTTGAAGCCGAGGGCGCGGAGCTGCTCGCGGCCGTCGTCGGTGATCTTGTCGGGGCCCCACGGCGGCATCCAGACCCAGTTGATGCGCAGGTCCTTCACCAGGCCGTCGGTGGCGGTCCGGGCCTGGTCCTCGATGACGTCGGTCAGCGGGCAGGCCGCCGAGGTGAGCGTCATGTCGATGGTGGCCACGTCGTCCTCGTCGATGTGGACGCCGTAGATCAGGCCCAGGTTGACGACGTCGATGCCCAGTTCGGGGTCGACGACGTCCATCAGGGCCTCGGTCAGGTCCTCGACGGAGACGGTGCCGGCGGTGGTGCCGACGATGCCGCCCTGGGCCTCCTCCGCAGCGGGGGCCGGGGCGCCGGTGGTTTCGTCACTCATGGTCTGTCCTCCTCTGCGGGTTCAGTCGTTCACGGCGGGGTGCTGGGCGAGCGCCTGGGCCGTGGCGTCCTTCCAGGCCATCCAGCTGAGCAGGGCGCACTTGACCCGGGCCGGGTACTTGGAGACGCCGGCGAACGCGACCGCGTCCTCCAGCACCTCCTCGTCGCCCTCGCCCTGGCCCTTGCTCTGCATCAGCTCCAGGAAGGCCTCCTGGACGGCCTGCGCCTCGCCGACGGTCCGGCCGACGACCAGGTCGTTCAGCACCGAGGCGCTGGCCTGGCTGATCGAGCAGCCCTGGGACTCGTAGGAGACGTCGACGACGGTCGAGCCGTCCAGCTTCACCCGCAGGGTGATCTCGTCACCGCAGGTCGGGTTGACGTGGTGCACCTCGGCGTCGCCGTCCCGCAGCCCCTTGCCGTGGGGGTTGCGGTAGTGGTCCAGGATGATGTCCTGGTACATCGAGTCGAGCTTCATGTCCTGGGCCGTCCCGTCAGCCGAAGAAGTTCCGGACGTGGTGCAGGCCGTCGATCAGCGCGTCGACCTCGCCCGGCGTCGAGTACAGGTAGAACGACGCCCGCGTGGTCGCCGGAATTCCGTACCGCAGGCAGACCGGCCGCGCGCAGTGGTGGCCGACGCGCACGGCGATGCCCTGCTCGTCCAGCACCTGGCCCACGTCGTGCGGGTGGATGTCCCCGAGCGTGAAGGAGATCGCCGCACCGCGGTCGACGGCCGTGCGCGGGCCGATGATCCGCAGGTCGGGGACCTCGAGCAGGCGCTCGACGGCGTACTCGGTGATCGCGTGCTCGTGGGCGGCGATCTTCTCCATGCCGATGCCGGACAGGTAGTCGATGGCCGCGCCGAGCCCGACCGCCTGGGCGATCGGCGGGGTGCCGGCCTCGAACTTGTGCGGCGCCGGGGCGTAGGTGGACGAGCCCATGGTGACGGTCTCGATCATCTCGCCGCCGCCGAGGAACGGCGGGAGGTCCTCCAGCAGCTCCTGGCGGCCCCAGAGGACGCCGATGCCGGTCGGGGCCAGCATCTTGTGGCCGGTGAAGGCGACGAAGTCGGCCTCCAGCGCCTGGACGTCGAGCACCATGTGCGGCGCGGCCTGCGAGGCGTCGATGACGACCAGCGCGCCGACCGACTGGGCCTTGCGGACGATCGTCTCGACCGGGTTGACGGTGCCGAGCAGGTTGGAGACCAGGGTGAAGGAGACCACCTTGGTCTTCTCGGTGATCAGCTCGTCGATGTTCGACAGGTCGAGCCGGCCCTCGTCGGTGAGCCCGAACCACTTCAGCTTCGCGCCGCTGCGCTGCGAGAGCAGCTGCCACGGGACGATGTTGGAGTGGTGCTCCATCTCCGTGATGACGATCTCGGAGTCGGCGTCCACCCGGTACGGCTCGTCGGCCCAGGCCAGCATGTTGGCGACGAGGTTGAGCGACTCCGAGGCGTTCTTGGTGAAGATCACCTCGTTGCGGCTCGGCGCGTTGACGAAGGCCGCGACCTTGTCCCGGGCGCCCTCGTACAGCGCGGTGGCCTCCTCGGCGAGCACGTGCACGCCGCGGTGGACGTTGGCGTTGTGCCGCTCGTAGTAGGCGTTGAGCGCCTCCAGCACCTGGCGCGGCTTCTGCGACGTCGCCGCGTTGTCCAGGTAGACCAGCGGCTTGTCGTCGTGCAGCAGCCGCTGCAGGACCGGGAAGTCCTTCCGGATCGCGTCGGTGTCGAGCAGACCCGTGAACGCGTGCGTCACGCGGACGCGCCCCCCTTCACATAAGCCTCGTAGCCCTCGTTCTCCAGCTTGTCGGCCAGCTCGGCACCGCCGGACTCGACGATGCGGCCGCCCGCGAAGACGTGGACGTGGTCGGGCTTGATGTACCGCAGGATGCGGGTGTAGTGGGTCACCAGCAGGGTGCCGACCTCGCCGGTCGAGCGGACCCGGTTGATGCCCTCGGAGACGATCCGCAGCGCGTCGACGTCGAGGCCGGAGTCGGTCTCGTCGAGGATCGCGATCTTCGGCTTGAGGAGCTCCAGCTGGAGGATCTCGTGGCGCTTCTTCTCGCCGCCGGAGAAGCCCTCGTTGACGTTGCGCTCGGCGAACGCCGGGTCCATCTGGAGGGCCGCCATCGCCTCCTTGACCTCCTTGACCCACAGCCGCAGCTTGGGGGCCTCGCCGCGGACGGCGGTGGCGGCGGTGCGCAGGAAGTTGCTGACCGAGACGCCGGGGACCTCGACCGGGTACTGCATGGCCAGGAAGACGCCGGCCTTGGCGCGCTCGTCGACGGACATCTCGAGGACGTCCTCGCCGTCCAGCAGCACGGTGCCGCCGGTGACGGTGTACTTGGGGTGGCCGGCCAGCGAGTAGGCGAGGGTGGACTTGCCGGAGCCGTTCGGACCCATGATGGCGTGGGTCTCGCCCTGCTTCACGGTCAGGTCGACGCCCTTCAGGATCTCGCGCGGGCCGTTCTCGGCGTCGACGGAGACGTGCAGGTCGCGGATTTCAAGGGTTGCCATGTGTACTCAGGACTCCTGGTTGACGGAGACGAGCACATCGTCCCCTTCGATCTTTACGGGGTAGACAGCGACCGGCTTGGTGGCGGGCAGGCCGGAGGGCTTGCCGGTGCGCAGGTCGAAGCTGGAGCCGTGCAGCCAGCACTCGATCATGCAGTCCTCGACCTCGCCCTCGGCGAGCGAGACGTTCGCGTGCGAGCAGGTGTCGTTGATCGCGAACACCCCCTCGTCGGTGCGGACGATGGACACCGGCACGCCGTTGAGGTCCACGCGCTTGGGCACGTCCTCCTGGAGGTCGTTCAGCGCGCAGGCACGGAGAAACGTCATGGGTGTCAGACCGCCGATTCCAGCTCGGACTCGATCTTCTCCATGAGCTGCTCCTGCACCTCGGCGACGCCGATCTGCTGGAGCAGCTCGGCGAAGAAGCCGCGCACCACCAGGCGGCGGGCCTCGTCGGCCGGGATGCCGCGGGCCTGCAGGTAGAAGAGCTGCTCGTCGTCGAAGCGGCCGGTCGCCGAGGCGTGGCCGGCGCCGACGATCTCGCCGGTCTCGATCTCCAGGTTCGGGATCGAGTCGACCCGGGCGCCGTCGGTGAGCACCAGGTTCCGGTTGAGCTCGTAGGTGTCGGTGCCGAGCGCGGCGGCACGGATCAGCACGTCGCCGACCCAGACGGCGTGCGCGTCCTGGCCCTGCAGCGCGCCCTTGTAGGCCACGTTCGACCGGCAGTGCGGCGTGTCGTGGTCGATCACCAGGCGGTGCTCCAGGTGCTGGCCGGCGTCGGCGAAGTAGAGGCCGAACAGCTCGGCCTCGCCGCCGGGGGCCGCGTAGTTGACCCGCGGGTGGAGGCGGACGAGGTCCCCGCCGAAGGTCACCACGACGGACTTGTACGAGGCGTCCCGGCCGACCAGCGCGTTGTGCTGGGCGACGTGGACGGCGTCGCGGTCCCAGTCCTGGACCGAGACGAAGGTGAGCTTGGCGCCGTCGCCGACCAGCAGCTCGACGTTGGCGGCCCGGGTGCCGGTGCCGGCGTGGTTGATCACCACGACGGCCTCGGCGAAGGGCTTGACGTCGATCACCACGTGGGCGAAGCGGACGCCGCCCTCGCCACGGACGTCGATCTTGACCGGCTCGGTGAGCACCGCGTCCTTGGGGACGGTGACCACGAGCGCCTGCTCGAACCCGCTGAACGCCTGCGCGGCGACCCGGTCGACCGGGGTGCCGGCCTTGCCCAGACGGGCGTCGTCGCGGCCGACGGTCTCGGCGGTGACGCCGTCCGGGAGCACGAACTCGACCTTGTCGCTGCCCTGCTCGGCCTGGGCCGCGGTGCCGTCGTGCAGCCCGCCGAGGCGGTGCAGCGGGGTGAACCGCCAGTCCTCCTCGCGGCCGGTGGGCACCGGGAAGTCGTTGACGTCGAAGGACGGCTTGACCGCGACGCGCGCGTCGATCGGCTGCTTGACCGTGCTGCGGCCGGTGCCCGGGCCGGCGAGCTGCGCGCCGGCGCCGGCGGTGCCGACCTCGATCGAGCCGGCGGTGGTGGAGCCGGGGGTGTTCGCGGGGACATTCAGGGGCGTGTCAGCCATGGCTGTTCGTCGTGCTCTCTTCCTCGAAAAGTCGGTGGGGCGGTCTGCGGCGGACGTCAGCCGACCGCACCCTCCATCTGCAGCTCGATCAGCCGGTTGAGCTCCAGCGCGTACTCCATCGGCAGCTCGCGCGCGATCGGCTCGACGAAGCCGCGCACGATCATGGCCATCGCCTCGGTCTCGGTGAGGCCGCGGCTCATCAGGTAGAACAGCTGGTCCTCGCTGACCTTGGAGACCGTCGCCTCGTGGCCCATGGACACGTCGTCCTCGCGGACGTCCACGTACGGGTAGGTGTCCGAGCGGGAGACGGTGTCGACGAGCAGCGCGTCGCACAGCACGTTGGACTTGGCGCCGTGCGAGCCCTCGCCGATCTCGATCAGGCCGCGGTAGGAGGTCCGGCCGCCGCCGCGCGCCACCGACTTGGAGACGATGTGCGAGGAGGTGTTCGGCGCCATGTGCACCATCTTGGCGCCGGCGTCCTGGTGCTGGCCCTCGCCCGCGAAGGCGATCGACAGGGTCTCGCCCTTGGCGTGCTCGCCCATCAGGTAGACGGCCGGGTACTTCATGGTGACCTTGGAGCCGATGTTGCCGTCGATCCACTCCATGGTCGCGCCCTCGTACGCCACGGCGCGCTTGGTGACCAGGTTGTAGACGTTGTTCGACCAGTTCTGGATCGTCGTGTAGCGGCAGCGGCCGCCCTTCTTGACGATGATCTCCACGACCGCGGAGTGCAGCGAGTCGGAGGAGTAGATCGGCGCGGTGCAGCCCTCGACGTAGTGGACGTAGGCGTCCTCGTCGACGATGATCAGCGTCCGCTCGAACTGGCCCATGTTCTCGGTGTTGATCCGGAAGTAGGCCTGCAGCGGGATGTCGACCCGCACGCCCTTCGGCACGTAGATGAACGAGCCGCCGGACCACACCGCGGTGTTCAGCGCGGCGAACTTGTTGTCGCCGGCCGGGATGACGGTGCCGAAGTACTCGTGGAACAGCTCCGGGTGCTCGCGCAGCGCGGTGTCGGTGTCCAGGAAGATGACGCCCTGCTCCTCCAGGTCCTCACGGATCTGGTGGTAGACGACCTCGGACTCGTACTGGGCGGCGACACCGGCGACGAGGCGCTGCTTCTCGGCCTCCGGGATGCCCAGCTTGTCGTAGGTGGCCTTGATGTCGGCGGGCAGGTCCTCCCAGGACTCGGCCTGCTTCTCGGTGGAGCGGACGAAGTACTTGATGTTGTCGAAGTCGATGCCGGTGAGGTCGGAGCCCCAGGTCGGCATGGGCTTCTTGCCGAAGAGCTTCAGGCCCTTGAGGCGCAGGTTGAGCATCCACTCGGACTCGTTCTTCTTCGCCGAGATGTCGCGGACGACGTCCTCGCTGAGCCCGCGCTTGGCCGCGGCACCGGCGGTGTCCGGGTCGGCCCAGCCGTACTCGTAATTGCCGAGGCCTTCGAGCTCGGGGTGCGAAACGGTGTCAGTCATGCGAGCTTCCTAACGCGCGGACGCTGAATCTTCGGTGGACGTACCGGCAGTCGGCACTGCATCGGAGCCGTGGCCCGCGGAACGCTGGGCGGGCGACGATGCGGCACCGGGTGCCGGCACATAGGTGGTGCAGACCCCGTCGCCGTGGGCGATGGTGGCCAGCCGTTGCACATGGGTGCCCAGGAGCTGGGAGAAGACCTCGGTCTCCGCCTCGCAGAGCTGCGGGAACTGCTCGGCGATGTGCGCGACCGGGCAGTGGTGCTGGCAGAGCTGGGTGCCCGCCGGGGCCTTCGCCACGGCCGACGGGACCCGCCGCACCGTGGCAGCGTACCCGTCGGCGCTCAGGGCCTGGGCGAGGGCCTCGGCCCGCTCCCCGGCCCCGGCGCTCCGCACGGCCTCCAGGTACCTCTCGCCCTGCTTGCCGAACCGGGCCCGGGCGAAGGCGGCGACCGCCTCCTCGCCGGCGGTGCCGCCGCCGACCGAGTCGGAGATCCAGCGCAGGGCGTCGGCGGCCAGCTGGTCGTACGCCTGGTAGAAGGCGTCCCGGCCGCCGTCGGTGAGGGCGAAGACCTTGGCCGGACGGCCCCGGCCGCGGCTGCCGTAGACCCGCTGTTCGCGGGACTCGACCAGGCCGGCGGCGGCGAGCCCGTCCAGGTGACGGCGGACGGCGGCGGCGGTGAGGCCGAGGCGGCTCGCCAGGTCGGCGGCCGAGGAGGGGCCGTGGTCCAGGATGGACCGGGCGACCCGGTCGCGGGTGGCCCGGTGGCCGTCCAGCAGCACCTCGGCGGCCGTCACGGGCACGTCACAGCCGGGGGCCGACTCGGCCTCCTGCTGCGTGGCGTGCTCGCGCATGTTTTTCACAACACCAGTGTTGCGTAATTACTTCCGACAGGACAAGCCGTGATCCAGGCCTCACCCGTGTCATCTGTCACGCAGGTAAGCCTTACCTGACCTGGGAAAACGATCACCGAGGGCGGCGTGGGGGCCGGGCGTTCGGCCCTCTTACACTCGCCGGTATGCATTCCGAACCCGCGGTCCAGATCGCCGGGCTGGTCAAGCGCTACGGTGACAAGGCCGCGGTGGACGGCCTCGACCTCACCATCGCGGCCGGCGCGATCACCGCCGTCCTCGGCCCCAACGGCGCCGGCAAGACCACCACCATCGAGACCTGCGAGGGCTACCGCCGGCCCGACGCCGGAACGGTCCGCGTCCTCGGCCTCGACCCGGTCGCCCAGAACGCCGCCCTGCGCCCGCGGATCGGCGTCATGCTGCAGTCCGGCGGCGTGTACGCGGGCGCGCGCGCCGTCGAGATGCTGCGGCACACCGCCAGGCTGCACGCCCACCCGCTGGACGTCGACGCGCTGGTCGAACGGCTCGGCCTGGGTTCCTGCGGCCGCACCACCTACCGCCGGCTGTCCGGCGGCCAGCAGCAGCGGCTCGCGCTGGCCATGGCCGTGGTCGGCCGCCCCGAACTGGTCTTCCTCGACGAGCCCACCGCCGGCCTCGACCCGCAGGCCCGGCACGCCACCTGGGAGCTGGTCCGCGACCTGCGCCGGGACGGCGTCACCGTGGTCGTCACCACCCACCACATGGACGAGGCCGAGCAGCTCGCCGACCAGGTGGCCGTCGTCGACCGCGGCCGGGTGATCGCCGCAGGCAGCCCCGACGACCTGTGCCGCGGCGGCTCCGAGAACGCGCTCTGCTTCGACGGCCCGCCCGGGCTCGACCTCGGCCCGCTGCTCAAGGAGCTGCCCGAGGGCGCCACCGCCGTCGAGACCGGCCCCGGCGCCTACCGCGTCGAGGCGGCCGTCGACCCCCAGCTGCTGGCCACCGTCACCGGCTGGTGCGCGGCCTCCGGCATCCTGCCCGAGCGGCTGTCCGTGCGGCGCCGCAGCCTCGAAGACGTCTTCCTCGACCTGACCGGACGGGACCTCCGCTCGTGAGCACGACCGACGTGACCGGCGCCCGCGCGGCCGCCGCCGACTACTCCCCCGCGCCCGGTCCGGCCCCGGTCGGCCGGATGCTGCTCGCCCAGACCGCCTTCGAGACCAGGATGCTGCTGCGCAACGGCGAGCAGCTGCTGCTCACCGTGGTCATCCCGACCGTGCTGCTGGTGCTGTTCTCGGCCGTGGACATCGTCGCGGTGGAGGGCCCCGGCGAGCGGGTCGACTTCCTGGCCCCCGGACTGCTGGCGCTCGCCGTGATGTCCACGGCCTTCACCGGCCAGGCCATCGCCACCGGGTTCGAGCGCCGCTACGGCGTGCTGAAGCGGCTCGGCGCCAGCCCGCTGCCGCGCTGGGCGCTGCTGACCGCGAAGACCGGCTGCGTGCTGGTCACCGAGGCGCTGCAGGTCGCGCTGCTGTCGGTGATCGCACTGGCGCTCGGCTGGTCCCCGCAGGGCGACCCGCTGAGCGTCGCCGCGCTGCTGGTCCTCGGCACCGCCGCCTTCTCCGGGCTCGGGCTGCTGATGGCCGGCACGCTGAAGGCCGAGGCCACCCTGGCCGCCGCGAACCTGGTGTTCGTCCTGCTGCTGCTGGCCGGCGGGGTGGTCGTGCCGCTGAGCCGGTTCCCGGACGCCGTGCGGTCGGTGCTGGAGCTGCTGCCGATCTCCGCGCTCTCGGACGGCCTGCGCTCGGTGCTGCAGCACGGGGCCGGGGTGCCGTGGTCGGACCTCGGGCTGCTGGCCGGCTGGTCGGTGCTCGGACTGGCCGCCGCCGCCCGGTTCTTCCGCTGGGAGTAGGGCCCGCTTCTCCGGCGGGGAGCAGGGTCCACCCGCCTCCACCCGCCTCCCCCGCGACGACACGCGACCGCCCCCCGGCCAGTCTGGCCGGGGGGCGGTCCGCTGTCCGCCGTCAGCGGTGAGCTGTCAGCGGTGAGCGGTTCGCGCGGGCGTCAGCCCTGGCTGCCGTTGCGGCGCTTGCGGGCCAGCAGGACGAGCGCGCCACCGACCAGCAGCACGCCGCCGCCGGCCGCCGCGATCATCGGGGTGGCGTCGTTGCTACCGGTCTGCGCGAGCACCGGGCCGTTGGTGGTGGGCACCGGGACGGGGGCCGCGGTGGTGGTCCGGCTCGGGGTCGGCGTGGCCGACGGGCTCGGGGTGGCCGACGGGCTGCTGCTCGGGGTGGTGGGCGGCACGGTCGGCGTCGGGGTCGGCGTGGGGGTCACCGTCGGCGTCGGGGTCGGCGTCGGGGTGGTGGTCTTGGTGGGCGTCGGCGTGGGAGTCGGCGTCGGCGTCGGCGTCGGCGTGTGGCACGGCTCGATCGTCTTGGTCTCGTCGAGGTTCCAACCCTTCTCGTTGGGCGTCTCCGTGGTCTTCACCACGAGGGTCGCCTTGATCGGGGCGGAGTGGTCCTTCACCGGGAAGGTGCCGTGGAACTCCTTGGGGAACGTCTTGTCCAGCACCTTCTCGCCGTCGATGGTGAGGCTGACGGTGTTCGTCACGCCGGCCTTGTCGCTGTAGTTGATCAGGTCGACCACGACCTTGTCGCAGGTCACCTTCCAAGTCGGCACGTGGGCCGAGGCGTTGCCGGCCAGAGCCAGGGGTAGGAGAAAACCGGCCGTCGCCGTACCGGCGAGTGCCGCCGCCCCGATCCCGATGTGCCGCCGCTGTCGCGCCATTACGCTGTTCCCCTCCGAACGGTCTTGTGCAGCAGGCGTGTTGAGTGGATCGCGGTGGCCCGCTACGACTGTCCGGGGGACTCTACCGGCACTTCCGCACCTCACCACACCCCGCCGCACGACCGGATTTCGTCTGTCGGTCCGATCCCTGATGTGCATGACCAGCCCATCACAGCCGCCACCTCGCAGAACGCGGAATCGGCGGACTTGAATGAACTTCGTCACCTCCAGACAGAACGGCGCCCGCGGTGATCGGGTTCAGTCACCGCGGGCGCCGGGCCGGGACCGCTCCGGAATTCCCGCGGGCGGGGATTCCGGGGCCCTGGTGCCGGTCGACGAACGGTCAGGCCTTCCGGGCCGCCCGCCGCCGGGTGGCGACGACGATCCCGCCGCCGGCCGCGAGCACCAGCGCACCGCCGATCGCCAGCGGAAGGACCGGGCCGGAGCCGGTGTGCGCGAGGTCGCCGCCCGCGTCGGTCCGCGGGGACGGGCTGCCCGACGCGGAGGCCTGGACGGCCGGCGCACCCGCCGTACCCGTGGCCGACGGGGCGGCCGGGCTGCCGCTCGCACCGGGCTTGCCGCCCGCCGGGGCGGACGGCGTGGCCGAGGGGCTCACCGAGCCGCCGGGGGCGGTCGGGGTGCCCGACGCGCCGGGGGTGGCGCTCGCGCTCGGCGCGGTGGTCGCCGACGGCGACCCGCTCGGCACCACCGGCGGCACGGTGGGCGTGGCGGTCGGCGTCGGGAGGACGGCCGGCAGGCAGCCGGTGAAGGGGTAGTGGTGCGTCTCCGCGCCCGCGGTGCCGGTCAGCGAGGCGACGATGACCGACCCGTTGACCGGGGCCCCGCCGGACGGCTTCCCCCCGTTGACCCCGGGGGTGTTCAGGGAGAGCGCGGCGTTCGGCGCCAGGACGGTACCGGCCCAGGCGGTGTCGCCCTTCTTGGTCACCTTGGTCGCGGTGGGGAAGTTCCAGAGCAGCTTGGCCCGGATCGCGCCGCCGGCCGCGCTCTGGCTCTTGTCGTCCAGGACGAAGGCCGACTTGCCCTCGTCCCAGAGGAAGAACCCGCTCGTCCCGGCGGCCGCCATGTCGTAGGAGCCACCGGTCACGTTGACCACGGCCACCGAGCCGACGGGCACCTTGACGTAGACCTCCTTGGCGCCCTGCAGCTTCGCGGCGTCGACGGTGAAGGCGTTGTACGCGGCGTCGGCGCCGGTGAAGGTGAGCTTGACGCCCTCGGCCCGCACGGTGGCACCGGCGGTCTGCGGGGCGGCGGCCAGCGCGGTCGAGGCGGCGCGCAGCTTGGCGAACTCGGCCTTGAAGTCGATCGGCGAGGCGCCCTGGGTGATAGCGCCCTGGTGCGCCTGGACGACAGCGCCCTCGGCCTTGGCACCGTAGACGCCGTTGCCCTTCATGACCTGGGTGTTGTGGCCGGTGATCCGGCCGGCGACGACCAGCGCGTTCTTGCCGGGCAGGGCGTCCACCTCGGCGGCGGAGAGCTCCTGACCGACCGAGAAGCCGCCGGTGAAGTCGGCGTTGCCGCCGACGGCGACGGCGCCCTCGGCGTCGGGGGTGTGGGTGTCGTCGCCCTCGACGAACTCGCCGTAGAGGTTGGCGACGCCGAGGCTGCGGCACTCCTGGGCGGGGGCGGGGCCGGCGGCGTGGGCGGCCGGAGCGGCGAGGCCGGCCAGGGCGAGCGAACCGCCGACCGCGAGCGCGGCGGCGGACGTGGGTATGCGCATGTGCAGAATCTCCGCTTGCGTGCGGGCGTCGATGGGAGAGGCCCGAAATGGTATGGACCAAAGCCGCACTCTCTCGACCCCGACCGCAATTGGTCAAGACCATTGCACGCCGTGACCGGAATGCACCTTCTGTCCCGCGTGTCTCGGTCTGCGTGTCGCCGGCCCCGCCCGACACGTCACCCCACCGACGCCACGCGCCGCCCCCGCCCCGCCCCAAGATCGCCTGTAAGGCCGCCTACGATTGACCCCGTGCCTAACCCCTTCTCCCTGCTCGCCGACCGCTGGCAGCCCTCCGCCGCGATGGTCCGGCGCGCCGCGTTCGCCGCGCTGGTGATGAGCGTGGTGATCGTCGTCACCGGCGGCGCCGTCCGCCTCACCGCCTCCGGCCTCGGCTGTACCACCTGGCCCCGCTGCACCGACGAGAGCCTGACGCCGACCGCCGAGATGGGCTTCCACGGCGTCGTCGAGTTCACCAACCGGATGCTCACCTACGTGCTGAGCGCCGCGGTCGGCTGGGCCATCCTGGCCGCCCGCTGCCTCCCCTGGCCTTCGGCCGGGGGGACCTCCAAGCCCTGGCGGAGCAGCCTGACCAGGCTCGGCTGGGCGCAGTTCTGGCTGGTGATGAGCAACGCGGTGCTCGGCGGCATCACCGTGCTGACGGGCCTGAACCCGTACACGGTGGCGCTGCACATGATCGCCGCGATGGCGCTGGTCTGGGTCGCACTGCTGATGTGGGAGCGGAGCAAGGAGGGCGACGGCCCGGCGAAGCTGTCGGTCGCCCGCCCGATCCACCGGCTGTCCTACGTCCTGGTGGCGGTCGTCGGCCTGCTGGTCGCCGCCGGCACCCTGGTCACCGGCGCCGGCCACCACCCGGGCACGCCGAAGGACAACAAGATCGTCCCGCGCATCCCGATCGACTACGACAGGCTGGCCCAGTTCCACGCCGACTTCGCCTTCGTGTCGGTGGGCCTGACCATCGCGCTGATCTTCGTCCTCGCCGCCGTCAAGGCCCCGCCCGCGGCCAAGGCCCGCACGAAGGAACTGCTGGCGGTACTGCTGCTCCAGGGCGTGCTGGGCTTCGTCCAGTACTTCACCGACGCCCCCGAGCTCATGGTCGGCCTCCACATGCTCGGCGCGAGCCTCACCTGGATCGCCGCCCTGAGGATCCCCCTCGCCCTCCGCGTGAGGGAGGCCGAGGAGACCGCGGCCGCCACCCCGGCCCCGCGGACCCCCGAGACCGCCACCGCCTGAGCAGAAGCAGGACCCACGCCGAAGGCCCCCATCCAAGCGGGATGGGGGCCTGTCTGCATGTCACACGCAGCTGTCGCCCGCCGTGGGTGCCGAGGCCGGGGACCCCGTGGTCGCCAAGTTCGACAACCGGCCGACCTGGGACAACAACGGGCCCAAGTTCGACAACCGGCCGACCTGGGACAACGGGAACAAGAAGGAGTCCCACTGCCGGGCGGCCCGCACCCCGCGGGCGGGCCGCCCGGTCCCCACGGAAACGGAGCTGGCCATGGACAGCCGCACCTTCGGCCGCGTCACCGTGGCCCTGCCCAACCTCGACGAGACGGGCGCCTACCTGTCCAACGTCTCGTCCCTGGAGACCGGCCGAGGCATCGTCCAGGACTTCCGGTACGCGGACGCCGACCTGCGCGACCTCGCTCTGTCCGACACCCGGCTCATCACAGGCCGCATCATCGGCTTGCGCGCCTCGCGCGTCGAGTTCAGCGCGATGCGGTTGGACTCCGTCGACTTCGACGGCTGTGACCTCGGGTCCGCCGACTGGCGTGACAGCAAGCTCTCCCGCGTCGCCTTCCGCAACGGCAAACTGATGGGTGCGACCCTCACAGGCCTGACCATCGACAGCGTCCTGTTCGAGAACTGCAGACTCGACAACGCGACCCTCGACAACGTGCGGGCCACCGGCCCGGTCGCCTTCTCCACATGCACCCTGTCCGAGGCCGTCTTCACCAACTGCGACCTGGGCAGGGTCGTCCTCGACGGCTGCACCCTCCGGCTCACCGAGTTCGGGCGTGGCAGGTACCAGGGTCTGGACCTCCGCGGCAACGACCTCTCCGCCCTGCGCGGCGCGGCGCACCTGGCCAGGGTCGTCATCGATCGCCCGCAGCGGACCGAACTCGCCGAGGCCCTGGTGGCCGAGCTGGACGTGACGTACGGGGACACGCTCGACGACGGCCGATAGCCCGATCCCGAGGAGGACTCGGCATGCACCTGCGCATCGCGTTCCACGACCTCTCCGCCCTGCAGGCGCGGTGCGAAGTCAGCGGTGTCCGAACCGCCCGGAGCGAGCCCGGGTACGAGAACGGCGCCGTCGTCCCGGCCGGCGCCTGGCAGCCGCTCGGCGACACGCTCGCCTCCCGCCTACGAGCGACCGACCGGACCAGCGCCGGCCGCGTGGTCGAGACCGTCGAACTCCGGGACACCGACACCACCGAGATGCTTCCCGGCCTTCTCGGCGACCCCGAAGCCGTCTGCCTCGGCCGGGCAGCCGGCCCGGCCGAGGCACTCACTACCACCCGTAATCACCAGGACGGCCGACGGATCGGCCTGCACGTCGACAACTGGGACAAGCTGCCGTACCGCGAGAAGCACCGGGGCCGGCGACGACTCTGCCTCAACCTCGGCCCGGGCACCTGGTACATCCTGCTCGGCGACGTCGACATCCGGGCCATCTGTCGCACCGTCCACGACGACCACGAACGTCAGTACCCGCACACCGACGATCTTCGAAGCTACGTCGCCCGCCACGAGCCGCTGCGATGCTTCCGCATCCGCCTCGCACCGGGCGAGGGCTGCATCGCCCCGACCGAGCTCATGCCACACGACGGCTCCACCGAGGACCAGCCGGAGCCGTCCACCGCGGCGTTCTGGCTCGGCCGATGGCCCCGAGGAGTCCTGCCGAGCCTGATCTGAGCGATGCCGGAGCACCGGTCCGGCCGGGCATGGCGGGCGGTGTCCGACCCGTGCCCGGGCACCGAGCCCGGGCACCGCGCGCGGGGGGGGGGGGGCGCGGCGGGGGTGGCGGTCGCGGCGCTGCTCATGCCGGGGGGGTGCCCACCGGGCGTGGCGCTGG
>NZ_JBIWPA010000018.1:0-9775 GCF_044768035.1 Kitasatospora sp. NPDC101176 | reverse complement strand
CCGCGGGGGGGCGGGGGGGGGGGGGGGGGGCCCCCCCGGGCCGGGCCCCCCCCCCCGGCCCCCGGGGGGGGGGGCCCGGGGCCCGGGGGGGGGGGCCCCGGCCCCGCCGGTGTCGTTGGGGGCGGGGCTCAGCCGCCGAGCTGGATGCCGGCCATCCGCTTCCACTCGTAGGAGCCTGTCTTCACCCTGAGGCCCAGCTCGCCCTCGAAGGAGTCGTGCAGGGTCAGGCCCGCGATCTCGACGGCCCGGCGGCCGACGGCGTAGCTGGGGGCGACCTGGTCGCCCCAGGCGCCGTCCGCGCCGACCACGGCGATCCGGGTGGCCACGGCGCCGACGTACTCGACGACCGCGTCGGCGCTGCCGCCGTGCTGCCGGGCGAAGCTGGTCAGGTTCTTGGCGATGCGCTTGGCGCGGCGCTCGGTGCGGGCGTCCGGCGCGGCGGCGGTGGCGGTCTCTGCGCTGCTCATGCCCGCATGCTACCCACCGGTAGTGGCGCTGGCGACGGGAGCGGCCTGTGCACCGGGCCACATACTGGAGGGGTGACGTTCCAAGGCTGGCCCGCCGAGGCGCTCGAGTTCTACGAGCACCTGGAGGCCGACAACTCGAAGACCTACTGGCAGGCCCACAAGGACCGGTACGAGGACGCCGTGCGGGCCCCGATGGAGCTGCTGCTCGCCGACCTGGAGCCCGAGTTCGGGCCCGCGAAGATCTTCCGCCCCAACCGGGACGTCCGGTTCAGCGCCGACAAGTCCCCGTACAAGACGCACATCGGCGCGCACCTGGAGGCCGGCGGCTACGTCCAGCTCTCCGCCGACGGCCTCGCCTGCGGCAACGGGATGTACCAGCTCGCCTCCGAGCAGCTGGAGCGCTACCGCGCCGCCGTCGCCGAGGACGTGAGCGGCGCCGAGCTGGAGCGGGTGATCGCCGCGGTGGAGAAGGACGGCCCGCAGGTGTTCGGCCGGGACAGCCTCAAGTCCGCCCCGCGCGGCTACCCCAAGGACCACCCGAGGATCGAGCTGCTGCGCCACAAGGGCCTGGTGGCCTGGCAGGAGTGGGAGCCGGCGAAGTGGCTGGGCACCCGCGCCGCCTACACCCGGATCACCGCCTTCCTGCGCGCCTCCCAGCCGCTGAAGGACTGGCTGGACGAGCGCGTCGGCCCCTCCGGGCTGCCCGCCCGCTGAAACGCGAGAGCCACCGAAACGCGAGAGCCCCCCGAACGCCGAGGAGCCCCGGTCCACCGGACCGGGGCTCCTCCGCGCCGCGCGCGCTACATCACGAACGGGTCGATCGCGCAGACCACGAACAGCAGCGACAGGTAGGTGATCGACCAGTGGAACAGCCGCATCTCCTTGAGCTTGGCGCCCACCACCCCGGCCTTGGCCCGGGCGTACAGGGCGTGCGCCTCGCGCAGCCACGCCGCGCCCAGCACGACCGCCGCCACCGGGTACAGCCAGCTCATGTGCCCGAGCGGCCACAGGGCCAGCGAGACGGCCACCATCACCCAGGAGTAGGCGACGACCTGCTTGCCGACGGCCACGTTCCCCTTGACCACCGGCAGCATCGGCACGCCGGCCCGCAGGTAGTCGTCGCGCACCTTCATCGACAGCACCCAGGTGTGCGGCGGCGTCCAGAAGAACACCACCAGGAACAGCACGACCGCCGCCCAGGACACCGAGTTGGTGACGGAGGACCAGCCGACCAGCACCGGCATGCAGCCGGCGATGCCGCCCCAGACGATGTTCTGCGAGGTGCGCCGCTTCAGTCCGAGCGTGTAGACGAAGACGTAGAACAGCAGGGCGCCCAGCGCCAGGCCGGACGAGAGCCAGTTGACGCCGAAGCCCAGCAGCAGGGTCGACACGACGGCGAGGACGACGCCGAACACCAGCGCCTCGCGCGGCGACACCATGCCGGTGACGATCGGACGGCGCTCGGTGCGCGACATCACCGCGTCGATGTCACGGTCGATGTACATGTTGAGGGCGTTGGCGCCGCCCGCCGAGAGGTAGCCGCCGACCACGACCTTGAGCACCAGCAGCATGTTCGGGACGCCCTGCTGGGCCAGGAACATCACCGGCACGGTGCTCATCAGCAGCAGCTCGATGATCCGGGGCTTGGTCAGTGCGACGAACGCGCCGACACGGGCCCCGATCGGCCGGTGCGCAGGCGTCGCCCCGGTGACCCCGGCGGGACGGGTTTCGACGGCGGTCACTAACACCCCAACTGAAGATGAATCCTCGCAGGCGTCCACAGGAACGAAGGGTCCCGAAATCGTCCGCTCTGCGCGTACCACGACACCATAGACGTTCCATATCTCCCCACCGGCTCCGGGGTCCCCCGGCGAGGCCGAACGCACACCCCCGGGTGAACCGACTGGGTGAACCGACGAACCCGCTCCGGCGCGCCCGCGGTCCCCCGTCCTGACCACCTGGGCGGCAGTGGCCGACAAACCAGGAGACCCTTGGACATAAGCAGGCATAACGCTCTGGTGGGAATCACCATACGGAATTCCCGGTTGTCTCAGCACGGAGGGTGAGCCCCGGCCCGGGCGGTAGGCTCGCACGCAGAAGCGGGATCTACCCTCCGTGACCGGCACCACCCAGTGTCGAGACCACAGCGCCGTGGCCGACCCGGTCCCCATTCACGGGGTCACTCTTCAATGGAAGGAGCCCTGAGACAGGGTGAGCACGACGCCGACGAACGCATTCGAGTGGTCCGAGCTGGATGAGCGCACGGTTGACACCGCGCGGGTCCTGGCCATGGACGCCGTCCAGAAGGTCGGCAACGGACACCCCGGGACGGCCATGTCGCTGGCCCCGGCCGCATACCTGATCTTCCAGCGGTTCCTGCGCCACGACCCGACCGACCCGTCCTGGGTCGGCCGCGACCGGTTCGTCCTCTCCCCCGGGCACACCAGCCTGACCCTCTACACCCAGCTCTACCTGTCCGGCTACGGCCTGGAGCTGGACGACCTCAAGGCCTTCCGCGTCGCGGGCAGCCGCACCCCGGGGCACCCGGAGCACGGCCACACCGCGGGTGTGGAGACCACCACCGGCCCGCTCGGCCAGGGCATCGCGAACGCGGTGGGCATGGCGATGGCCGCCCGCTACGAGCGCGGCCTGTTCGACCCGGACGCCGCCGCCGGCGAGAGCCCCTTCGACCACACGATCTGGGCCATCGTCTCCGACGGCGACCTGGAGGAGGGCATCTCCGCCGAGGCCTCCTCGCTGGCCGGCCACCAGAAGCTGGGCAACCTGGTCGCCCTGTACGACGACAACCACATCTCGATCGAGGGCGACACCGAGACCGCCTTCTCCGAGGACGTCCTCAAGCGCTACGAGGCGTACGGCTGGCACGTCCAGCGGGTCGTCCCGAAGGCCAACGGCGACATCGACGTCGCCGCCCTGGCCGAGGCGCTGGACGCCGCGAAGGCCGAGACCTCCCGCCCGTCGATGATCGCTATGCGCACGATCATCGCCTGGCCGGCCCCGGACGCCCAGAACACCGCCAAGGCCCACGGCTCCGCGCTCGGCGCCGCCGAGATCGCCGCCACCAAGAAGGTCCTGGGCTTCGACCCGGAGAAGACCTTCGAGGTCGCCGACAAGGTGATCGAGCATGCCCGCCTGGTCATCAAGCGCGGCAAGGCCGCCCGCGACCAGTGGCAGCAGTCCTTCGAGGCGTGGCGCGCCGCCAACCCGCACCGCGCCGCCGAGTTCGACCGCATCCAGGCCGGCGAACTGCCCGAGGGCTGGAAGAAGACCGTCCCGTCCTTCCCCGCCGGCAAGGAGGTCGCCACCCGCAAGGCCTCCGGCGAGACCCTCAAGGCGATCGGCGCGGTGATCCCGGAGCTGTGGGGCGGCTCGGCCGACCTCGCGGAGTCCAACCTCACCACCATCGACGAGGAGAGCTCGTTCCTGCCCGAGGGCAACTCGCTGAAGAGCGCGAGCCCGTACGGCCGGACGATCCACTTCGGCATCCGCGAGCACGCCATGGGCTCCACCATGAACGGCATCGCGCTGCACGGGAAGACCCGCGTGTACGGCGGCACCTTCCTGGTCTTCGCCGACTACATGCGCCCGGCCGTGCGCCTGGCCGCGCTGATGAAGCTGCCGGTCACCTACGTCTGGACGCACGACTCGATCGGCCTGGGCGAGGACGGCCCGACCCACCAGCCGGTCGAGCACCTGGCCTCGCTGCGCGCCATCCCGGGCCTGGCCATGGTCCGCCCGGCCGACGCCAACGAGACCGCCGTCGCCTGGCGCACCGTGATCGAGCGGCAGACCAGCCACCCCGGCCCGGTCGGCCTGGCGCTCACCCGCCAGAACGTCCCGACCTTCGACCGCGAGGTCTTCGGCTCCGCCGAGGGCACCGCGAAGGGCGCGTACGTCCTGGCCGAGGCGTCCACCGGCGACCCGCAGGTGATCCTGCTGGGCACCGGTTCGGAGGTCCAGCTGGCGGTCAACGCCCGCGAGGTGCTGGAGGCCGAGGGCATCGCCACCCGGGTCGTCTCGGTCCCGTCGTTCGAGTGGTTCCAGGAGCAGGACCAGGCCTACCGCGACAGCGTGCTGCCGCCGTCGGTCAAGGCCCGCGTGTCGGTCGAGGCCGGCATCGCCCAGGGCTGGCGCGAGCTGGTCGGCGACCACGGCCGGATCGTCTCGCTGGAGCACTTCGGCGCCTCCGCCGACTACAAGGTGCTGTTCGAGGAGTTCGGCCTGACCGCCGAGCGCGTGGTGGCCGAGGCGCACAACGCCCTGCGCTCCCTCGAGGCCGTCAACCGCTGACGCGTTCCGGGCCGGGCCCGAGACCCGCACGTCGAAGGCCCGGCCCCTCTGACTACCCCACGAAGCAGAAGAAGACGAAGGACTGAGCACCATGACTGACGCACTGAAGCGCCTCAGCGACGAAGGCGTGGCGATCTGGCTGGACGACCTCAGCCGCAAGCGGCTGAACTCCGGCAACCTGGCCGAGCTGGTGCAGAACAAGCACGTGGTGGGTGTCACCACCAACCCGACCATCTTCCAGAAGGCGATCGGCGGCAGCGGCGACGACTCGTACGACGGCCAGCTGCGCGACCTCGCCGTCCGCAAGGTCACCACCGACGAGGCGATCCGCATGATCACCACCTCGGACGTGCGCGACGCCGCCGACGTGCTGCGCCCGGTCTACGACGCCTCCAACGGCCGCGACGGCCGGGTGTCCATCGAGGTCGACCCGCGGCTGGCCCACGAGACCGCGGCCACCGTGGCCGAGGCCAAGCAGCTGTGGTGGCTGGTGGACCGCCCGAACGTGTTCATCAAGATCCCCGCCACCAAGGCCGGCCTGCCCGCGATCGCCGAGGTGATCGGCAAGGGCATCAGCGTCAACGTCACGCTGATCTTCTCGCTGGAGCGCTACAAGGCCGTCATCGACGCCTACCTGACCGGCCTGGAGGCCGCCAAGGCCAAGGGCCTGGACCTCTCCCAGATCGAGTCGGTCGCCTCCTTCTTCGTGTCCCGCGTGGACACCGAGATCGACAAGCGCCTGGACAAGATCGGCGGCGACGCCCGGGACCTGCGCTCCAAGGCCGCCCTGGCCAACGCCCGCCTCGCCTACCAGGCGTACGAGGAGGTCTTCGGCTCGGTCGACGGCAAGACCGCCGGCAGCGCCCGCTGGAAGGCCCTGGAGGCCGCCGGCGCCAAGGCCCAGCGCCCGCTGTGGGCCTCCACCGGCGTCAAGGACCCGGCGCTGCCGGACACCCTGTACGTCACCGAGCTGGTCGCCCCCGGCACCGTCAACACGATGCCCGAGGCCACCCTGGACGCCACCGCGGACCACGGCGTGGTCACCGGCGGCACCATCGTCCCCAACTACGCCGACGCCAAGGCCGTCATGGACGCCATCGCCGCCGCCGGCGTGGACTACGACGACGTGGTCCAGGTGCTGGAGGACGAGGGCGTGGAGAAGTTCGAGCAGTCCTGGAACGAGCTGCTCGACACCGTCACCGCCTCGCTCGCCTCCTTCGCCGACGAGAAGTGACCTTTCGCTCACACAGCCAGCGCACGAAAGCGGAGCCCATCAAGTGAGCACTGATTTCCCCGAGTTGACGTCGGAGTCGGACGCGGACGATCTCCCGCCGGCGCCCGTCAACCCGCTTCGTGACCCGGCAGACCGACGGCTCCCGCGCATCGCGGGGCCGTCGGGCCTGGTCATCTTCGGAGTCACCGGCGACCTCTCCCGCAAGAAGCTCATGCCGGCCATCTACGACCTGGCCAACCGCGGCCTGCTGCCGCCGGGCTTCTCGCTCGTCGGCTTCGCCCGCCGCGAGTGGGAGGACGAGGACTTCGCCAAGGAGGTCCACGACGCGGTCCGGGACCACGCCCGCACCCCGTTCCGGGAGGAGGTCTGGCAGCAGCTCGCCAAGGGCATGCGCTTCGTCCAGGGCACCTTCGACGACGACGACGCCTTCGACAAGCTCCGCGCCACCATCGAGGAGCTGGACAAGGCCCAGGGCACCGGCGGCAACTTCGCCTTCTACCTGTCCGTCCCGCCGAAGTTCTTCCCGACCGTCGTCCAGCAGCTGAAGAAGCACGGTCTGGCCGACCCGCCCTCCTCGCCCGCCAACGGGCAGGAGGGGCCCAGCAGGACTTCCTGGCGGCGCGCCGTCATCGAGAAGCCCTTCGGTCACGACCTGGAGAGCGCCCAGGAGCTCAACAAGGTCGTCCACGAGGTCTTCCCCCGGGACGAGGTCTTCCGGATCGACCACTACCTGGGCAAGGAGACGGTCCAGAACATCCTGGCGCTGCGCTTCGCCAACCAGATGTTCGAGCCGATCTGGAACCGGTCCTACGTCGACCACGTGCAGATCACCATGGCCGAGGACATCGGCATCGGCGGCCGGGCCGGCTACTACGACGGCATCGGCTCCGCCCGCGACGTCATCCAGAACCACCTGCTGCAGCTGATGGCGCTCACCGCCATCGAGGAGCCGGCGTCCTTCCACCCGAAGGCGCTGGTGGCGGAGAAGCTCAAGGTGCTCAGCGCCGTCAAGCTCCCCGCCGACCTCGGCCGGCACACCGTGCGCGGCCAGTACGCGTCCGGCTGGCAGGGCGGCGAGGAGGTGGTCGGCTACCTGGACGAGGACGGCATCAACCCGGACTCCAAGACCGACACCTACGCGGCCATCAAGCTGGAGATCAACAACCGCCGCTGGGCGGGCGTCCCGTTCTACCTGCGCACCGGCAAGCGGCTGGGCCGCCGGGTCACCGAGATCGCGGTGGTCTTCCAGCGCGCCCCGTACCTGCCGTTCGACTCCTACGCGACCGAGGAGCTGGGGCAGAACGCCCTGGTCATCCGGGTCCAGCCGGACGAGGGCGTCACGGTGCGGTTCGGCTCCAAGGTGCCGGGCACCTCCTTCGAGGTCCGGGACGTCACGATGGACTTCGCCTACGGCGAGTCCTTCACCGAGTCCAGCCCGGAGGCGTACGAGCGGCTCATCCTCGACGTGCTGCTCGGCGACGCCAACCTGTTCCCGCGCCACCAGGAGGTCGAGCTCTCCTGGCAGATCCTCGACCCGATCGAGAGGTACTGGGACACCCACGGCAAGCCCGCCCAGTACGCGGCGGGGACCTGGGGCCCCGTCGAGGCGGACGAGATGCTCGCACGAGACGGCAGGAGCTGGCGCCGGCCATGAAGATCGACCTCACCAACACGACGTCGAGCAAGATCAACGCCGCGCTGATGGAGGCGCGCCGGGCCAGTGGCTCCACCGCCGCCGGCATGGTGCTCACCCTGGTGATCGTGACCGACGAGGGCAGCGCCTACGACGCCCTCAAGGCCGCCAACGACGCCTCCCGCGAGCACCCCTCGCGCACCCTCGCGGTGATCAAGCGCGCCGGTCGCTCGCCGCGGGCCCGCGCCGAGACCCGGCTGGACGCCGAGATCCTGGTCGGCTCCGACGCCGGCTCCGGAGAAACGGTCATCCTGCGCATGCACGGCGAACTCGCCGCGCACGCCCAGTCGGTGGTCCTGCCGCTGCTGCTGCCGGACGCCCCGGTGGTGGTCTGGTGGCCGGACAACGCGCCGCTGCACCCCGCGCAGGACCCGCTCGGCTCGATCGCCCAGCGCCGGATCACCGACGCGGTCACCGCCGAGTCCCCGGTCGGCCAGCTCGCCCAGCGGGCCCAGAGCTACACCCCGGGCGACACCGACCTGGCCTGGACCCGGATCACCGGCTGGCGCTCCATGCTGGCCGCCGCGCTGGACCAGCGCCCGTCCCAGCTCACCTCCGCGGTGGTCGAGGGCGAGTCCTACAACCCCAGCGTCGAGCTGCTCGGCCTCTGGCTGCACAACCGGCTGCACGTGCCGGTCGAGCGGGTCGTCACCGGCGGCCCGGGCATCACCGCGGTGCACCTGCGCACCAAGGACGGCGACATCACCCTGGACCGCCCGGACGGCCTGATGGGCACGCTCTCCATGCCCGGCTCCCCGGACCGCCAGGTGGCGCTCAAGCGCCGCGAGACAGCGGAGCTGATCGCCGAGGAGCTGCGCCGGCTCGACCCGGACGACATCTACGCGACGGCCGTGCGCACGCCCGTCGACCGGCTGCGCGAGCCGGACGGCGCGGAGACCGCGGCGGCCGAGCGGGCCGCCCGGGCCCAGGTCGCGGACGCCGTGGTGGCCGAACCCGCCCGGGTGACGGTCAAGGTCCCCACCGAGGCCCTCGCCGAGGCCGCGGGCGAGGCCGCGACCGCGCACGAGGAGCCGAAGGCCGGCGGGACGTCCACGGTGGGCAAGGCCGTGACGGGCAAGGCCACCGTCGGCAAGGCCGTGACGGGCAAGGCGGCGACCGGCAAGGCCGCGGCGAAGAAGGCCCCGGCCAAGAAGCCCGCCAAGCGCGCCCCCAAGGGGAGCGCATGACCAACGCCACCCCGCAGCTGGTCGTCCACCGGGACAAGGAGCTGATGGCCCAGGCGGCCGCGGCCCGCCTGATCACCCGGATCGTGGACGCCCAGGCCGCCCGCGGCAGCGCCTCGGTGGTGCTCACCGGCGGCCGCAACGGGAACGCCCTGCTGGCCGCGATCGCCGCCTCCCCGGCGCGCGACGCGGTCGACTGGGCGCGGCTGGACCTCTGGTGGGGCGACGAGCGGTTCGTCCCCGCCGCGGACCCGGACCGCAACGCCGTCCAGGCCCGGGCCGAGCTGCTGGACGCCGTCCCGCTCGACCCGGCGCGGGTGCACGAGATGCCCGCCTCGGACGGCGTGGACGGCTCGGACGTGGAGACCGCCGCGGCCCGCTACGCGGAGGAGCTGGCGAAGGCGGCCGGCCCGGGCGACCGGCTCCGCGTCCCGGCCTTCGACGTGCTGCTGCTCGGCGTCGGCCCGGACACCCACGTCGCCTCGCTCTTCCCCGGTCACCCGGGCGTGCGGGAGACGGAGCTGACCGTGGTCGGCGTGCGCGGGGCCCCCAAGCCCCCGCCCACCCGGGTCTCGCTCACCCTGCCGGCGATCCGGGCCGCCCGCGAGGTCTGGCTGCTGGCGGCCGGCGAGGACAAGGCGGGCGCGGTCGCGCTGGCCCTGTCCGGCCCCGGCGAGCTGCAGGCCCCGGCCTCCGGCGCCTACGGCCGCAGCCGCACCCTGTGGCTGCTGGACCGCGCCGCGGCGGAGCGGATCCCGCCCCAGCTGTACCCGCCGGCCTCCGCCTAGGCCCAATGCCAGTGACTTTGGCGCTGTCGTCTCGTTGATTGGGGTATGGCGAGGGTGGGGCAGGTCAAGTCGTCTGCGGGTGAGCGGATATCGGACCG